>DASTLM010000178.1:0-3449 GCA_035714945.1 Dehalococcoidia bacterium
GGAGTTCCCGCATGGCCAGGAACCGGTAATCGGGGCCGTTCTTGCTGCGGCCCACCCAGCTGGGCAGGTAGCATACTTCGGCCCACTCCTGCTGGGGTTTTCCCGGCTTCCCCCGCAGGGGGTGCCACTCAGCCTCAGCCACCTCCAGCGCCGCTTTCTTGAACTCTGGGGTCACGTCCGTCCCCACCGCAAACTCGATGACCCCGTACTTGGGATGCTTACCTTCGGCGCAGTACTTTAACAACTCTTGCCGGTAGCCCGCCGTGTCGGAACGCAGGCGCACTTGCTCCACCCCGGCGGGCAGCAGTTCCAGGGCCTCTGGCAACCCGCGCAGTTGTTGATAGCCGGCGGGCACGTTGCCGTCCCGAAACTCGGAGTGGACTACCAGGTCCGGTTCCGCCCAGTAGGTCGTCAGCGGCTGATAGGCTTTGAACCCCTGGTAGCAGTAGAGGGCATCCCGCTGGTGGGTCTCAACCAGCGTGGCGTCCTGATCCAGGGGGGTTGCCCTGACCCGGGCCAAGAAGGCTAGTCTACTGATGGTACTGGCCCACCCGGAAATCCCGCTGCACAATAACTCGGCCGAACTGGGAGCACGCCAGCGAGTACGAAAGCGGAAGATCAGCTTCGGTCCACGGGTGGCGGATGGTGCCAAGGCATGGGACACCTTCATGTCGTTGGCTGCTACCACGCGGAAGTTAGGAGTGAACTTCTACCGCTATATCCAGGACCGAGTTTCCGGGGCGAACCAGGTACCACAACTATCCAACATCATTGAGGATCGGGCTAAAGAGCTCAACCTGGGTGCGTCTTGGGAAGCCGCCAGATTTTTACCAACCTTTCATGAAACCCGGGTACACGCCAAAGCGAGGCCAATATCTGGCCTTTATCTACTACTACAGCAAACTCAACGGGCGCCCGCCGTCTGAGGCCGATATTCAATGGCACTTCAAGGGGACACCATCTGCGGTGCACCAGATGGTCTTAACCCTGGAACAACTAGGACTGATTGAGAGGGTACCAGGCCGGCCACGCACCATACGCGTGTTGTTGCCCAGGGAGGCACTGCCGGATCTGGAGTAAGACGAGCTTTCTATGTCCTAACTCTCAACCCTTCCCCCGGTTTATTGAGTTGATACAAATTGAGCATGAACCTTTGGACAGTGATAGCGGGGATATCGGGGTTTGATGATGGCTAATCTTTTAGATATTCAGGCGGAACGTTTCAGCTCCGTGTTTCTTCTATGACTTGGAGATATATGTATGCGCCGGTAAAGCATGTAGCGTCTTCACAGTGGCCGCCGACTATTTCGCCTGAAGGTCGTGCAGCGGCGACGTGTATATGAACCCGTATTCCACCCTCCTCCAAAGGTTGAACGTAACCCTCTGCACTTACCAACTCAAGAATTTCGTTGATTGTTTCCCTCTCATGCTCTGACACACCTTCTTTGCGGCCGCAAAGATTACGACGTTTTAATTGGCTTAGGCTTCCTATACAGGAGATTACGGCGGCTTCACGGATGCCTTCTGAAAGAGCCAAGGATTCGAGGCCTTCAATAAGTGATTCCCCCGCTTCTAAGCGGCGGTATACGATGCGGGATGTCTTGGTATCCCAGTTTTTTATAGCCATGTGGCCTCCTGTCTGATGTCTGATGCCATTATTATACACACTTGGAACTCTGGACGGTGATTTCGGCAACATCGGGGTTCGATGACTGATGTGGGCATGTCAACTTGGTACCAATGAAAGTGACCGAGAAAGTGCCGGAGAAAGTGACCGAAATTGATGTCACTATCGAGCTGCCCTACCTGCCGCCCGCCCAGCCCAATGCCGGCTACCAGGGCAACAACCTGAACGTCATCAGGGCAAAGATCCGGCAGATCAAGGCCCAATTCCGCAAGGATGTGACGGCCCGCCTGGTGGAAGCGGGCTGGGTAGAGGGGACGCCTCCTTTTCAGCAAGGGACGGTGCTAGTGACCTTCTGGCTGCCTACCAGGGGGAGGCGGGACCACGACAACCTGGTGGCGGCGATGAAGCCGATCTTCGACGCGCTGCACCCTGATGAGGACCACCCGGACGGCGTACTGATGGATGATAACCTGGGGGTGATTGGCATCCCCTTCTACAACTACGATGTCCGCCCGGGCCTGACCCGCACCATCGTCGAAATCTGGGACACCTCGCCGGAAAGGTTGCTGTAGGGGCAAGAATCACCTGGAAGATCCGGCGCAGGTGCGGACTAGGAGGCCGGGGAACTGTCGATACCCAGACTGGCTTTCACCTCATCCAGGGGCACCAGGTTGCCCTCTTGGACATCCTTGATGCCCTGGCGGAGAGCCGCCATCATCTCGGGGTCTCCCATGATATCCAGGGTCTCCAGGATAGATTCAAAGAGCTCCCAGGGCATGACGGCCAGTACTGGCTTACCGTGTCGGGTCAGGGCCACGGCCCGATTATTCACAGCCAGCTTTTCAGGCAACTGGGTCAACATAGCCCGCGCCTGAACGATGGATATCTCTTCAGTTTCGAAGTCAAAATTGGTGGACATAGCAGCTCCTAGCGTTCTTCCGCTTCCGGCGGTTCGGTGAGACCGAGGAATACCAGCCGTCGGGCGAGAGAGTAAACGTCCCGGCGGTCTCCGGCCCTTCTAATACCAGTAGCTATGATAATTACACTGACCTGGGCCTGGTCCATTTGGTAGACGATGCGGTAGCGCTGGCCCACAGCCCTCACTGACCAATAACCCGCCAATTCTCCGCTAAGGGGCCGTCCCTGCTTCTCTGGTTCATTGGCTAGCTGTTCAGACCGCCTGATGATCTGCGTCTGAATCCGGCGGTCCGAGATGCTTTGAAGCATCCGTTGGGCCTGTCCAGTGAAGATGATCCCATAGGCCATTGGCAGCATCCTGACATTACGTACTTGTTATTGTACGCTATCCAGGACACTTATTCCAATTCCGAGGAATATTCGCTGATGTGCTGAAGGGGAAGGGCGCCCGGGTTAATGATAAACTGTGGATTATGTCCATTCTGGCTCAAAACCTGGGGGCCATTGGGACCCGCAACGACGCCGGCCTTCACTGGGCGGTTGCAAGAAGCTGGAGTAGCCATCAGTATGGACGGCCGAGGCCGGGTCTTGGACAACATCTTCGTGGAGCGTCTCTGGCGGACGGTGAAGTACGAGGACATCTACATCAAAGGATACACGACGGTGGCGGAGTTGGAGGCGGGCCTGACGGAATACTTCTGGTTCTATAACCATGAACGCCCCCACCAGGCCTTGGGATACCAGACGCCGGCCGAGGATTACTTCGGCAACTTGGAGGCAGAAGATGCCTCCGTTAGCGCAAGAGAAGTGGTTTCAGTCTGACTAATTTTGCCCGAATCGTGGTCTTGACATTGGGGTCCACTTTAATCACCAGTTCCTGTTGGGGATTACCCTTTTTGGGCCG
>DASTLM010000179.1:0-1809 GCA_035714945.1 Dehalococcoidia bacterium
CGATAGCCACGCCGTACTGGTTGCCGATATCCAGCATACCCCGATACAGTGCATCGAGGTCGGCGACCTGGGTATCCGTCGGCAGGCCCAGGGTGACCAGTGCGTACTGGGGGAGGCCGCCCATGGCGGCGATGTCGCTGATGTTGGAGGCCAGCGACTTCCAGCCCAGATCGCGCCAGGGAGTGGTCTGACGGGTGAAGTGGACGCCTTCGACGACGGTGTCGGTGGTGAATAGCTGGGTGGCCGGTCCGGTGTGCCAGGCGGCGGTGTCGTCGCCGGTGTCCACCAGCAGGTGGAAATCGAAGGCAGCGCCGTTGTCCGGGCCGGCCCGCCGCTGGATCACCATGTTGTTGAGCCGGTCGATAACGCCGAACTCGCCCAGGTCTTTAACTTGCATATCGGGAATTATAGCATCTGGGGGGTGGAGGGGCTCCCGCTGATCGCGGAATTCTAGTTCGACGAATCTGCCGAACGGATTCTGATGCGCCCAGGTTCTGCTGTGACTATTGCGCCGGTCTGAAGCTCTTCTCCGTAGAGATCAAGCACGTGAAGACACACTTGCGCTTGCTGCCTGGCAGACCAGTTGACCAAACGTAGGATTCCGGAATGGCTCTGTTGATGGAGGACTGCCAGTTCGCCGAAATCCTTGTCTAACGTCACCAGGATGCGTCCCTGGTTGTCTGCAAGCCTCAAGATTTCCTCATCGCCAGGGTCATCGCTCCACTCTCCGGTCCACTGCACGTCATGACCGGCGGACGCTAGAACAGCCACACTGCCGCCCCATATACAGGTGTCCAGAAGCAGGTTCAAGCTTCCGAGTCGATTGCGAGGGGCTCAACGCGCTCCCGCGCAATTATTCGGCGGGCGTAGACCAGACATGCCTTTATGTCGGCCAGCTCCAACCAGGGATAGCCGGCGAGTATGGTCTCTGGACCATCACCGGCTGCCAGCATCCCCAGGACGTGTTCAACCGCCAGCCGCCGACCCCGAACGATTGGCTTTCCTCCGAAGATTCTGGGGTTAGTCGTTATTCTTTCCAGGAGCTTGGATTCTTCCATTGAGCCCTCATTGGCGGTTTCCCAGAGCCGAATTTGCCTGGTTCCTTAACTTGCAAGATGAGGGAATTATAGCATCTGGAGGTTGAAGAGGCTTTACCCGTCAACTTGGGAAATACAGTACGGGCTGCAGCGCGAATATTTTCAAATTGATTCGCGCTGCGGCCCGGTTACCTATTCCTAAACATGTGCGGGCTATACCTGGCGGGAAAGCTAGGGAACGGCCAGAAAGGTCTCGTCCCGGATGCCGGCCAGATACTGGGCGATGACCATAGCGTCGGCGATGGTTTTCTGGTCAAAAGCCCCGTCATGTTGCACGCTGGCCGCGTTTACCGAGTGCAGGCAGTTGAGGGCCCCGGTTTCGGTGCACGCCGGCAGCTTACCCACCAGGTACTGGGCGATGAACAGGGCATCGGCGATGGAAACGAGCCCATCCGCGCGAGCGTCGCCTCTCAGCACGGTTTGGACCGAATCCGCCGGTTCGACCGCCAGCGAATTGCCACCGGGATCGGTAATGTCGACCATTTTCAGGGTGATGTTGCAGGGTAACTGGCTGCTGCCGACCAGTCGGGTCAGGGCATGACCCGTGTCAATGGGCGCCGGCTGGCCCTCGGGGTCAAACCCGTTAAAGGTGGCCAGCCCGCTGGAGTTATCGATGCCGCTGGCGGCCATCGGGAAGCCCAGTTCCCGAATATCCAGGATGTTCACGCAAGTGCTTTCGTAGCTGACGTCGGCCCGGAAGGATGTCAGGGGT
>DASTLM010000180.1:0-3755 GCA_035714945.1 Dehalococcoidia bacterium
ACCTGGGTGGTAATGACGAATCCCGGCGGTATGGGGAGTCCCATGCGGGCCATTTCACACAGGCCGCTGCCCTTGCCGCCCAGGAGGTCGCGCATTGAGGCATCGCCCTCCTCAAACTGGTAGATCATTTTTTTGAATCCCAGTGCTGCGGATGCCATAATGCTTACCTCCCGATGAGGCGGATAAACCCCGGGAAACACGGATACCGGGCTATTTACACCTTCCCATGGTCTTTCAGGTCAGTCTCGAGAAGTGTAAATAGACGGTACCATTTCTCGAACATCAGTGATTATCCTGGTGACGAAACAGGCCCACTGTTGGCGGGCTTACTGGCGGTGTTACCGATTCTAGAGTAGCCGGTGATCACCCGGGACGGGTCACACCTCGCGGAACTGGGTAGCGGCCTCCTCCTCTAACTCAAAACCGTTGGCCCAGAGATCGTCTAGCCGAGAGTGCTCGCCATCGGTCAATGGAGGAGTCTCGATCGCGGCGGTATAGTGGTTGAGTTCCTCCAGATTGGTGAAATTGGGCAGCACCGAAACGATGGCCGGCTGGTAGAGGGCGAACTGGATGGCGGCCTGGCTCAAGGTGCGGCCCACGTTTTCGCCGGCCAGGAATTTCACCCGGTCGACTTTGCGCAGGGCTTCCCCCAGCCACTCGGCCCGCCGGTGAGAACGGTGGTCGCTCTGGTCAAAGGTGGGTGCTTCGGTGTATCGTCCGGTGAGGGCTTCCGAGGCGTGGGGCACGCGGGAAATCAGCCCCACCTGGCGCTCCTTCGCAATGGGGAAAAAGTCCCGGGCGGGCTCCTGCTCCAAGATGCTGTAGATGATCTGAAGGCTGTGAACGTTGCGTTCTTTCATCGACGCCTCGCCCTCCTCAAACCAGCCAATGTCTGGCCCCAGGGCCGAGCCGTAATAGCGAATTTTCCCCTCGCTTTTCAGATCGTCCAGCGTTCCGAAGACCTCGTCTTGCTCGATGGTATCAATGCGCGGGTTGTGCAATTGGTACAGGTCAATGTAGTCGGTATCCAGGCGGCGCAGACTCTGTTCGCAAGCGAAGCGGATGAACTCCGGCTCAAATTTCTGCGGGCGTTCCTGATGCCCGATACGCGGCGTCAGCTTGTCGTAGAAGTCGTAGCCAAACTTGGTGGCGATGATGATCTCATGCCTTTTGTGTCCCAGCGCTTTGGCCAATATCTCTTCGCCGTAGCCCTCGCCATAGGTATCGGCGGTATCAAAGAAGTTGATGCCCAGGTCAGCGGCGTTTTCCAGCAGGGCGGCCCGCTGGTCTACCGGGATATTCCCCCACCAGTTGGTTGCCACGGTCCAGAGTCCAAAGCCCACCTCGGACAGGCGCAGGTCGGTGCGGGGCATTTGACGGTATTTCATGGGTGATTCGTTCCTTGCCAATTCCTTGCCAATTTTGGTGAGTGCTTTGGAGCGACCGTACCCTCATTTCTTCGAAGGCGACTGGACCGCTCAAGCAGTTACCGCCAGGCCCAGACTGCCCTTGACGGCGTCCACCTGACGCTGAAACTCCTGGTCGGTCAGTACCGGTTGCCGGTTGCCCAGGTTGATGGTATGAATTACCTCCACCCAGGAGGTGCAGCCGCCGTACTCTGGAATAAAGGGCACCGTGACTGGCTGCTCCATCCGGAATACCCGCAGCAACATGATGGATAGCGGCAGCATGGGCTTCCAGTGCAGCCGGGACCGGGCGTACTGGTCGGTCCAGATGTGGTGGGGAGACAGGGCGTCCACCTTATCCTGGTCGGAGACCTCGATAATCTCCGTGGCCCTGGCCCAATGGGAGAAGGTTATGGTCGCACTACGGGGAGCATCCGACAGAATCCGGCTGAGCGTCGATTGATGCTCCGGCTTCAGCAGGTCTTCCCGCTGGTGCTCGTAGGTCGGATAAAGCAGGAATTCCGGATGAATCACCCGAAAGTCCTTGCCTTCTTCGTGGATGCCGCCCTTACGCAACAGGAGGACTTGTTGTCCCTGGGCCAGGGAGCGAACGGTCACGGCCCATTCTTTGAGCGCGATTTGGCAACGGTCTGGCAGCATGGCAACTCTCCTGGCAGCGGTAATTGTCCTGCCTATGTTAGCATCTGAAGCCCGGCGGCTCAATCCCCAAAAGCGCCGGCGTAGCGCTTGATGCGAGCCGCCCCTCCTCACTCCAGTCCCTCGATCCAAAAATAGGGGTTCCAGGCGACCTCCCAATGCTCCTACCCTACCAGCGGACCCGGGGATCTGCCCAGCGAGCAAGTAGACTGAACTCCCTCAGTCCAGCGATCGAATGTCGCCAAACCGGACCAGGAAGAGAACGCTCAGGAACAGCGCCGCGCTGCCGAAGCCGATAATGGACCAGGATATGCCCACCTGGGTGGCCACCAGTCCAATCATTCCCGAAAACAGGGGGATCAGCCCTTGCTCGTATTGCCAGACGCTGGACACCCGGCCCCTCAAAGTGTCGGGCACGATTTTCTGGACCAGGGTCTGGTTGGCGACGATGAAATGGCTCTGGGAGAGGCCCATGACCGCCATGATCGGCACTGAATACCAGATCCAGTGGGACAGGCCCAGGCTGGTGATAACCGCGGAACCGGATACCAGAGTGATCAGACTCACCAGACCCTTTCTGGTCCAGAATCCCCAGGACGACATAATGATGGTAGCAGCGATGCCGCCAACGGCCATGCTGATCAGCATGGCCGTGCCAATGCCAGGACCCGCCCCCAGGGCTTCGGAAGTATAGGCCGGCAGCAGGAGCAGCAAGGGAGCGAACACGCCAGTCCGGACAAAGTTCAGGGTCATCAGCCGCAGCATCACCCGGTTCTTGACAATGTAGGCCAGACCTTCTTTGAGATTGCCCAACGGCGAATGCAGCCGGGCGGTGCTGGCCTCGTGGTAAGGGGTGCGCATGGGTATTAGCAGCGCCATCATCCCGACGTAAAGCCCTCCTTCCACGAAGAAGTTCCACTGGAAGCCCAGGGTCTCAATCAGGATGCCCCCGATTGCGGCCCCAGCCAACCGCATTGAGGTTACCGCCAGCGCGTTCAGGGCCAGGGCGTTGGCCATGTCGGGCGGGCGGACGGTGTTGGCGATCAGGGATTGGCGTACCGGCTGCAGGACGGAAAACGCCACACCGGTCACGATGGTGTAGCCGTAGACGTACCAGATGCTGGTGACCTGGTCCTGGAGGATCAGGACCGCGAAGGTCAGCGCCGCACCGCTCATGCCCACCTGGACCGTCATGGACAGCTTGCGCCGGTCCATGCGGTCGGCCAGGACTCCGCCCCAGGGGCCCAGCACCAGGGTAGGCAGCGCCCGCACCGCCACCGCCATGATGGAATGGAAGGCGGAACCGCTAACTTCCAGGGCCAGCCAGCCGACGCTGATGAACTGGAGCCACTGGGCGGCGTTGACGAACAGGTTGCCGGCGAAAAGGTAACGGTAGTTGGGGTTGTTCTGCAGGGAGCTAAAGGTCTTGAACCCGCCGGGTCGGGCGCCGCTCCGCCTGAGCAATCTCATCGGCGCTATTACTGTCTGGTAGCATACATGATCACACTCTCCGGGGTGGTCGACATTTGGCCGGCCGGACTTTTTTAGCCGGACTTTTTTAGCCGGACTTTTTTAGCAGTGTAATCTTACACCTTCCCGATATACTGCCCAGTCCCGATATACTGCCCGGTTCCGGGATACTGCTCCGTCCCCGGATACTTCCCGGTCCCGCAGTTTTATGGAGACCAGCAA
>DASTLM010000181.1:0-2882 GCA_035714945.1 Dehalococcoidia bacterium
CCTCGGTTCTTGTAAAGGGCGTATCCAAACAGCAGCATCGGCGGCACCAGCAGAGATACGACCAGGTTGATGACCAGGCCCGCGCCCATCCGGCTGGCCACCGCCCACAGTATGCTGCCAGCCACGGTATAGAAAATCATATTTCTCAAGATCATATCGTATTTCCTGCGGCTGCTTCCGCGGGAAGGGTGTCGGCAGTTGGGCTGCTGACCCAGCTAGCCCATCCGGGGGTCAGGCTGGGGTTGGACTAGCCTGATGGTATCATTTTGACCGGCTAACGTGTTCCAAATCGGGTGAATCCGCCCGAAAACCCAACCGTAAGCAGATGAAGTGTCCCAGCGCAACTGGGGCAGAATTTATCCTGAGACTTCATAGAATCCAAGAATATCACGGTACAACAAAATTCCAAAATCGATGGCTAATGGTTGGCCCGCCCTTGCTTAAGACCAGAATAATGGAGTAGCCTGGTCAGAATCAAGAGACCGGAATTGTTAGTCCCGCAGGCGCATAAGGAGAGTTCGGATTGAGCAAAGCTTTGCTCATCACCACCCTGACCTCGCTGATTGTCAGCGCCATCATCGGGATATTGATATTCCTCTTTGGGGATTTCAACAACAACCAACAACACCTGCTGCTGACCACCCTGGCCGTCGGTGGCTTCAGCCTGATCGGCCTGGCCAATACTGCCCGCAGGTCCGCCTGGTGGTTGTGGCCCCTGCGTCCGGTGGGGTTGGCTACCGCGGTGGTCGCCCTGGGCCTGGCAGTCCCCCTGATCTGGGAACTGCTCGACGATACCGAAGCAGTCTGGAGGTCCTTTGCCACTTTGAGCGTGCTGGCCATTACCTCGGCCCATGTTTCACTGCTGGGGGCGTTCGACTCTAAAAACAACATCGTTTGGGTGTGGCGCATCGTTGCGATGTTGATTGCGGTGGGTGTGGCTTACCTGATCATCTACGCGGTATGGGGCTACATAAACGAAGCCCAGAGGGAATTCTTTCTCCGGGGAATTGGCGTGGCCGCGATCCTGGACGTGCTGGGAACTGTGGGACTGTATCCCCTGTCAAAACTGGTGGGGAATTCCCGACGTAGCGCGGTCAGAAAACCTTCATCGGCAAGAATTTCTTCCCCGCGACGAAAACCAGCCAGACGCCGGCTCAGCCCTTCCCGTTGAGCGGTCCTTTTAACTTGACCCGGCGGAATTGGGGCTATGATCCGTTGCCACCTTCAAATAGTTCAAATCCAAATCTCATACCTGCGACACCACCATGCTATAATCCTTGCCGAGCACTGCCGACAATATTCCTTACGCGGTAACCGAGAGTAAAGCATGACTTCCGCATTGGAAAACATCAAAGTGGTTGACCTTACCCGCACCCTGGCCGGTCCCTTCTGTACTATGATGCTGGGTGACATGGGGGCTGATGTCATCAAAATCGAAGAGCCGGAGCATGGCGACGAAACGCGGAGCTGGACTCCTTTCTGGAACGGTGAGAGCACCCAGTTCGTCTCGTTCAATCGCAACAAGCGTAGCCTGTCGGTCAACCTGAAAGCGCAGGAAGGTGTCGAAATTGTCCTGTCCCTGGCCAGGAATGCCGACGTTATAATCGAGAGCTTCCGGGCCGGTGCGTTGGACCGGATGGGCCTGGGCTATGCCGCGGTCCAGAAGCTGAAGCCCGACATACTCTACTGTTCCATCTCGGGATTCGGCCGTACCGGGCCAATGGCCGAGAAGCCCGGCTACGACTTGCTGATTCAAGCTTACAGCGGGCTGATGAATCTGACCGGTGACCCCGACGCCAGGCCCATGCGGGTGGGGTTTTCGCTGGTGGACCTGTTCACTGGCATGATGGCCTACGGCTCTATCATGACCGCCCTGTATCACCGGGACCGGACCGGGCAAGGCCAGTGGATCGAGGCCGCGCTGCTGGACGGCCAGGTGGCCGCGATGAGCTATCACGCTGCCGCCTACCTGGCCACCGGGGTGGAGCCGCAACGCATGGGTTCCGGCCACCCCAGCCTGGTGCCCTACCAGAGCTTTCCCGCCTCGGACGGCTTTTTCATTGTGGGAGTAGCGAACCAGGGATTGTGGCAGCGGTTCTGCCAGGCCATCCAGCGTCCCGACCTCATGGAAGACCCTCGTTTCGTGACCAATGACCACCGGGTGACCCACCGCGCCGAGTGCGAGCAAATATTGAGCGAGGTTTTCCGGACCAGGACCGTAGCCGAGTGGGTGGAAATAATTGGCGATGCCGGAGTGCCTTGCGGTCCGATCAACCGGGTTTCCGATGTAATCGCCGACCCCCAGGTGATGGCCCGAAACATGGTGATAAACATTCCTCACCCCAACGTGCCTGACTTGAGGGTAGCTGGCTCGCCGCTAAAGTTGACCGGGACTCCGCCTGCTGTCCGGCGCCACCCACCGTTGCTGGGGCAGCACAACGAAGAAGTGCTGACCGAGTTGGGTTATGATACCCAGGGTATTGCCCGACTGAGAAAAACCGGAGTCATTGGGAAAACTAACGGTAAATCCAATTAGGCCGAAACGGAACTAAACTTGACATCCAATCAAACAAAGCGGAAAAAAATACGCCTGATCCACACATCGGATACCCATCTTGGGGACGATTGGCACGCGGAACTTTCCGAGCAGGCGTTGCGTACGGTGGTCAGCGGTGTTGCTAAATTGAAGGGCGACGCCCTGCTCCTGGTTGGGGATGTGTTCGACCATGCCAGAGTGTCCGATGCGACCCTGGAGTTCTTTGTCCAGCAAATGGGCCGCCTGACCGTGCCGGCCATCGTCCTGCCCGGCAACCACGACCTGTACGATGAGACCTCCCTGTATTTGCGGGAGCCTTTTCGCAACAAGCCCAGCAATTTGCATA
>DASTLM010000182.1:0-4580 GCA_035714945.1 Dehalococcoidia bacterium
CTTTACCGTCTAAAGACATGAGGCTATCCCAACAATTGGATGCCACCGGCTTCATGGTGCGAACCGGCCAGTCCCGGGCATAGCCGCAGGGTCACCATGAGCCGACTGAATCCGCTGGCCCTGAGCCAGCCCAGGGACGCAACCTAAGCAGGCAGGTCCAGAGCCAGATGCGGATTGTGTTCCCGGATGTGAGCGGCCTTGTCCTCGGCCTTCATGAAGGTTACAAAGTCTTCCATGCGCATGGCGGGCATGGTGATGGTCTCCACGGTGCCCCGTGACCCCATCTCCATGGCAATGAAGCTGGCGCTCCAGTTGTCGGGGGCCTGGATGATGGTGGCAAAGTCGTAGGGGCCCAGCAGGAACCACTGCTGCAATACTTTAACCCCCTGCACCATTCGCTCCACTTCCAGGTTAACTTCCTGGACTCTTTCCGGATGTTCTCGGACGGTCTTGCGACCCCGTTCGGTCAGCTTGGTCAGCATTAAATAGTGGGGCATGACGCTCCTTATATCACCAGACTCGATAATTGTGATAGCCCAATGTAGGGCTTGCGCCGTTAATGGTCAAGGGGCGGCAGGAGAGGGGGTCGGGGTCTAACTCACCTGGTACCGCTTGATGGTATCCTGGCTGAATTTCAATCCCAACCCCGGTTTGTCGGGCACCACCAACTGGCCATTCACGATGGCCGGGGTCTCCTCGTATAGCCGCAGCGTCCAGGGCATGTACTCCACCGTCAGACCGTTGGGAATGGCGGCGATGTTGTGCACCTGAATCTCCGGGACCAGGTGGCTGACCACCGGCAGGTTGAAGGCCTCGGCCATGCCCGCCACCTTGCGGAACTGGGTGATGCCGCCCACCCGCAGCAGGTCAATCATCACGATGTCCACCGACCGGTGCTCCAGCATGTGGCGGAAGGGCCGGATGCCGTAGACGTACTCACCAGCGGCGATGGGCGTGGTCAGCGCATCAGCCACCCGGGCCAGACCCTGGTAGTCGTCCCGGGCCACCACATCCTCCAGCCAGAACAGGTGGAACTCCTCGACCCGCCGGCCAATGTCGATGGCCTGGTTCACGTTCCAGAGCTGGTTGATGTCGCACATCAGGTCAATGTCCGGGCCAATGGCGTCACGCAGGGTGCGGATGCGGGCCACCTCGCGCTGGGCCGTCGGCTCGGCACCCATTTGAGTCTTCATCTGCCGAAAGCCCTGCTCCACCAGTCGGGGGCCGGCCTCGGCCAGGTACTCCAGGTTCATGGGACGCATCAGAGCGCCGCTGGCGTAGGTGTTGACCCGGTCCCGGTGTCCGCCCAGCAGGGAGCACACTGACTGGTTCAGGGCCTTGCCTTTGATGTCCCATAAGGCCAGGTCAATGGCCGCCAGCGCCAGGGTGAAGATACCCTCCGGGCCGGCGCTGCCCGCGGCCAGGCGCAGCTTATCGGCCACCGCCTCCACCTGCAGCGGGTCTTCGCCCACCGTCAGCTCGCAGAGGTTGTCCACTGCGGTGCGCAGGGCCGGGGTCAACGGGCCGCCAAAGAAGGTGACGCCGATACCCTGCAGGCCCTGGTCGGTGTCCACTTCCAGGGTAACAAACTCTCTGGTGCCGGGCTGAGGGATGCCGACCACCAGGGGATTGTCGGCCGGGGTCCGCAACACCCGGGTGGTCCATCTGGTTACTTTCACGGCTCTGCTCCTTTCCATTTGCCGGGGCCCCCTCTGGTGCGCCCCGGCTGAATCTGACTGCTTAATCTTCTGATTTCTTCGAGGAGGAATCAATCATTTCATCCCTCCTCCAGTCATTGGGTTGATTGTCGGTTCAGGCACCGGGTCAGCAGTTCGGGGATGGCATTGCGGTCAGCGACGAATTTCAGTTCCCGCGATGCGGCCAATTTTACCACAGTTCCGGGCGGGATTTGGGGCAATGTGAATCAGACGCCAGTTGGGAGAGAGGACGGTGATCAGGGGTTGACCAACAGCCCCGTCCAACCCTATAATACTTAACACCGTATAGTAATGGGTGTTTAGTAAAGCAGCTATGGTAAGGATGGTCCAATGAGCGCCGACTCCATTCACGACGAAGCCTACTGGGAGAACCTGGTCAAGCGCAGCCTGTGCCGATTCCTGCTGCTGGCCCAGCTAGCCAGGGGTCCGCTGCACGGCTACGGCGTCAATCAGGCCATCAAGGAAGCCTGCCAGGGTTGCTGCGAGCCCACCGAGGCCATGGTCTACTCGACAATGAAGGAACTGATGGAAGGCGGCTACGTGGACTGTCGCATGGAGGAGCACCGGGGCCGGCAGCGACGGGTTTGCTGGCTGACCCCCAGCGGCCAGGAGTCCTTCCGCGCCGCCGGGCGGGTCTGGCGAAAGATGCTGCCCCAGATTGCCGCAACGGTGGAGTTGACGGAGGTCGCCGGCAACGCGCCCAACAGGGTTCCCGCAGAAGTGGTTCCCGCGGAGGTCTCCCTCCCCTGGTCGGAGCGGACGTTCCCTGAAGGCCAGGGGCGGGGCCCGGGTAATTCATAAAAATCAATCAGGAGGTACTTGATGGCAACCAATCAAAACAATCAAGAGGAAATCAAAAGGCTGGTGCGCGAAAGGTACGGGGCCAGGGCCAGGGGAGTGATTGAGCTCATGCCGGTGGGGGATGAGGGCGCCGCCAGTTGCGGCGCCGCGGGTTGCTGCGGCCCCCAGGACCTGGACCGGGCGCTGCAGCTCTACTCTGAGGGCCAGATCGCCGGTCTGCCCACCGAGGCCGTTGCCGCCTCGGCGGGCTGCGGCAATCCCACCGCGCTGGCTGGACTGAAGCCGGGGGAGCGGGTGCTGGACCTGGGTTCCGGCGGTGGAATTGACTGTTTCCTGGCCGCCCAGCAGGTGGGCGAGTCGGGCCACGTGATTGGCCTGGACATGACCCCCGACATGCTGGCCCTGGCCCGCCGGAACCAGGCCAATCTGGGAGTGACCAATGTGGAGTTCATCCAGGGGGAGATTGAGCGGATACCCCTGCCCGACGCCAATGTGGACGTGGTTATCTCCAACTGCGTGGTCTGTCTCTCGCCGGACAAGGACGCGGTATTTAGTGAGACCTTCCGGGTGCTGACCCCGGGCGGGCGCATCCATCTGTCCGACGTGATGTGCCTGACCCCAGAAGGGCCGGCCCGGACCGACCCGGAGGCGTGGACCGCCTGTGTCGCCGGGGCCGAGCACCGGGACGTATACCTGGCCCGCCTGCGGAAAGCCGGTTTCGTGGACATTGAGACCACCGGTGAGGACGTGCGCTTTGACGATAATGGCCTGCCGCTGAACGTAGCCAGCATGAGGGTGGTAGCCCGCAAACCTGACTGACTGCCGCAAACGTAAAGCACTAACGCTCGTGGTCAGAATAGCTCACCACGAGCGTTTTTACGATCATCTTTTATTGGCCCCATCATGCAAAGCCCGGGAAACGAGTGTCGGGGGTGCCGCCTAGGTAAAAATAGCCTCTTTGATGGTAAGCACGTCTTGCCGCAGCTGGTTGTCCTCGTTGATCTCCCCGTTAATCTTGCCCGCGCCGTGAATCACTGTGGCGTGGTCGCGGCCCCCCAGCAGGCGGCCCACCTGGGTCGGCGACATCTCCAACTCGTACATCAGCAGGTACATGGCAACCTGGCGGGCCTGGGCCACCTTCCTGGTGCGTCCCTTCCCCAGCAGTTCGTGATCGGTCACCTTGAAGTGATGCGATACCTCTTCAATGATCCGTTCCGGGTCGATGGCATGCCGGGCGGTATCGGCGGTCAGGTCGTCCAGCATGCCGGAGGTGGAATCCAGGGTGATGGGCACGTCCATCATCTTCGAGTAGGCCACCACCCGGTTCAAACTGCCCTCCAACTCCCGCACGTTCTTCTGCACCCGCTTGGCGATTAACTCGATGATGCTCTCGTCCAGTTCCACTTGCAGTTCCTCGGCCTTGGCGGAGAGGATGGCCATGCGGGTCTCCAGGTCGGGCGGCTGAATGTCGGCGATGAGTCCCCACTCGAAGCGGGAGCGCAGCCGGTCTTCCAGCAAGGCCAGGGCCTTGGGCGGCCGGTCGGAGGTGATGACGATCTGGTGCCCGGAGTTGTGCAGGTCGTTGAAGGTGTGGAAGAAGCCCTCCTGGGTCTGCTCCTTGCCGCTCATAAACTGCACGTCGTCAATCAGCAGTACCTGGACGCTGCGATAGCGGACGCGAAACTCTTCGGTGGTGCGGTTGCGAATGGCCGAGATGAACTCGTTGGTGAACTGCTCCGAGGACACGTACAGCACCGACAGTCCCTGGCTGACACAGGCCTGGCCGATGGCATAGAGCAGGTGAGTCTTGCCCAGTCCGACGCCGGAATAGAGGAACAGGGGATTGTAGGCGCGGCCGGGAGCATCGGCCACCGCCCGCGCCGCGCTGTAGGCCAGCCGGTTGGAGGGGCCGACCACGTAGGACTCGAAGGTGTACTTGGGATTGAAGGCCGTCGCGTAACCGTGGTCCGTCCGCGCCTCCGCCCGTGCCTCCGCAATTGAGGAGTGACCGCCCTGGGACGAGGGGGTCTCGCCCTCGGGCAAAGGAGAGCCAGATGAAAC
>DASTLM010000183.1:0-2746 GCA_035714945.1 Dehalococcoidia bacterium
CTGCCAGCAGCGGGGTATCGGCCTGGAAGAGGCCCACTACATGATAATCAACGGCTTCTGTCGGGGGATATTCCAGGAACTGCCCTTTGAGTTCGCCATGGAAGCCTCCCAGTTAATGAAAGTCAGCCTGGAAGGGACGGTGGGGTAATTAGGAATCCCATGAACCAAATTCTGGCAGTCCGCAACCTCCACGTTTCGATTGGTGACCAGGAAATCCTGAAGGGTGTCGACCTGACCGTTAACGCCGGCGAAATCCACGCCATTATGGGACCTAACGGCTCGGGAAAAAGCACCCTGGCCAACACCTTGGCCGGACGGCCTGAGTACCTGGTCACCAGCGGCGAGGTCCGGTATCAAGGGCGGGATTTGCTGGCCCTGGCCCCGGAGGAACGGGCGCGGGCCGGGGTATTCCTGGCGTTTCAATATCCCCTGGAACTCCCCGGAGTGCGGGCCTGGCAGTTTTTGAAGGCCGCCATCGACGCCCGCCGCCACTATAACGGCGAAGAGGATATGACCGCCCGCGATTTTGACCGTTTGCTGCGGGACAAGATCAAGATGGTCGACATCGACCCGGAACTGGCCAAACGAAACGTCAACGAAGGCTTCTCCGGCGGTGAGAAGAAGCGCAACGAAATCCTCCAGATGGCGGTGCTGGAACCCAGGCTGGCCCTGCTGGATGAAACCGACTCCGGCCTGGACATCGACGCCCTCCGTATCGTGTCCGAGGGGGTCAACAAGTTGCGCAATCCGGAAAACGCGGTGGTGCTGGTTACCCATTATCAGCGCATCCTGAACTACATCACGCCCGACTACGTCCATGTGCTGCTGGATGGCCGCATCGTCCGGTCCGGCGGCCCGGAACTGGCCCATGAGCTGGAAGAAAAGGGCTACGACTGGATTCGGGAAGCGGTTGCGTAAACCCCCTCACCCTGGCCCCCACTCGCCGAGAGTGGCGCGACACAACCCGGATCGCCCTGGGGACAGGTAGGGGTGACGGTTATAGAAAATACCTCATCAGGTCGGAAGCTGAGAAATGACCCAGACTACAACTAGATTTCCCCAATACGCTGCTGATTTTCGGGCACTGGCGGCTTATCGGTCCCCGGGGACCACCGCTGGACTACCCGCCTGGTTGACCCGGCTCAGGGAGCAGGCCTGGACGCGGTTTGACCAGTTGGGACTGCCCATCCTTCGGCGGGGCAACGAGAAGTGGAAATACACCGATGTCCGGCCGGTGGCCAATGTCGCCTTTGAGCATCCGCTGGGCCCGGCGCCGAAAGCCGATGCCCGCCAGTTGCAGAAAGCCGCGCCCTGGGACGCCAGCTGGACCAACCTGGTGTTCGTCGATGGGCACTATTCGCCCCATATCTCCTCCCCGCGGACCAACGGTATATACGTGGGGAGCCTGGCCAAAGCTGCCCTGAGCCACCAGGAACTGGTGCGGAAACACCTGGCCCAGCAAGCCAGTTTCGAAGATGATGGCTTCGTCGCCTTGAACACTGCTTTCCTGCAGGACGGCGCCTTCATTCATGTTCCGGCTGGCCAGGTCTGCTCCCCTCCGGTGCACCTGGTTTTCGTCACCACCGGCCAGGAGCAGCCCCGGGTCACCTATCCCAGGACACTGCTGGTGGCCGGCCGTAACAGCCAGGTCAACCTGGTGGAAAGCTACGTCAGCCTGGCCGACGCCCGGTATTTGACCGATGCGGTGACGGAAATCGTGCTGGAAGACGGGGCCAACGTCGTTCACTATCGCCTTTTGCTGGAAAGCACCGAAGCCTACCACGTGGGAGTCAGCCGGGTGTACCTGTCCCAGGACAGCACCTTCACCTCGGCGTCTTTCGCCAGGGGTGCGGCCCTGGGCCGCAACGATTTCCAGGTGCTGCTGGACGCTCCGGGGGCCAACTGTACCCTCAACGGTCTGTATTTGACCAACGGCACTCAGCACATGGACAACTTTATCAACATCGACCACGCCAAGCCCAACGGCACCAGCCGCCTGCTCTACAAGGGTATTCTCGACGGCAAGTCCCGGGCGGTGTTCGGGGGCAATGTGACGGTGCGAAAGGAAGCCCAGAAGACCGATGCTCAGCAGACCGATAAGAACCTGCTGCTGTCGCTGGACGCTGAGGTGGACAGCAAGCCCAGCCTGCTGATCTACGCCGACGACGTTAAATGCGGCCACGGGGCAACCGCCGGGCACATCAACAATGATACGCTGTTTTACATGCAAAGCCGGGGACTGGACGTTGCCACCGCCAGCCAGATTCTGATCCACGCCTTTGCCAGCGAAATTATCGACACTGTGGAGTTGACTCCCTTGCGGGAATACCTGGACCGCCGGTTCACGGAGGCCATCCCAACCGCGATTCTGCCCCTGGGGAGGGTGTCGTGACTACCACTTCCGGCACCTTCGATGTCGCCCGAATCCGCGAGGATTTCCCGCTGCTGAAGCAAACCGTCAAAGGCAAGCCCCTGGTTTATCTGGACAATGCCGCCACCAGTCAGAAGCCTCAGGCGGTGATCGATGCTCTGGTGCGCTATTACACCACCGAGAATGCCAATGTTCATCGGGGTGAGCACACCCTCAGTCAGTTGGCTACCGACGAATACGAGGCGGCGCGCAGCAAGGTCCGCCAGTTCATCAACGCCGCCGCAGACCATGAGTTGATCTACGTGCGGGGCACCACCGAGGGCATCAACCTGGTGGCCCAGACCTTCGGCCGTCAGCAGGTCGGCCCGGGGGACG
>DASTLM010000184.1:0-9339 GCA_035714945.1 Dehalococcoidia bacterium
GAGGGCACCTACCGCTTCCTGATGCAACTGGGCGACAGCGCGGTAATGTCCGACACTTCCCAGAGCGGCGGGGCCGGGGTTAACCTCATCTGGACCAGCATTAGCGGGGTCCACCAGACCCTGGGTTACACTAAAACGGGCGTCAATACTCCCCTGACGGTCATCAGCAGCGGCCCCCACACCCCGCATATCTCCGTGACGGCCGACCTGGACGCCAAGAGGTACTCGGTGGCGGTCAACGGCACATCGGTCGGGACCGGCATACTTTTCGACGCCAATGTCGCCTCCCTGGACACGGTGCGCTTCTTGACCGACGGCGTCAATGAGGCGAACTTCTCCGGACGGACCTTTGATAATGTGCTCGTTCGCCGTTAAAGTGGGGCCGGCGCGACGGCGCCGGTAGCAAGGTAACTTCGTCCAAGGTAACTTCATCCAAGGTAGCAAACGATGTACAGCGAACCTTTTTTGTTTGATGTCGCCCTATTTATCCTTGTTCCTGGCGGCGGCGGCTTCGGCATCCCTGGCGGCTTTGGCGGCGTCCCTGGCGGCTTGGGCGTCCCTGGCGGCTTTGGCGTCCCTGGCGGCGGCGTCCCTGGCGGCTTGGGCGTCCCTGACGGCGGCTTCGGCGTCCCTGGCGGCGGAGGTCCCGGCGGGGCGTCCGCCGGCCTTGGAGATGGTCGCTCTCGCCTCCTCAGCCTTGATCCGTCCCTGTTTTCGGGCATCTTTGGTGCGAACTATGGCTTCGACCAATGCTCGCTGATTTCTGCTGGTGCTACGCTCTAACGCCTTTTTCAGCCGCTCAACATGGCTGGAAGATTGGTGGTCCAGAAGATCCATCAGGGACTCGGCATGCTTGGCTTTGACCGTCGGATCGGCTCCGTTAAGATCGCTCTTGCCTGAAATGACTTCCTCCAGGCCCCGCTCCAAACGCTCTCGTACGTCAGCGGCTCGGGTCAGGCCGGTTACCCGTTCCAGGCCGGCAGAACTGCTGATGGGATGACCCGGCCCGGCAAAAGCGATGATCACATCTCCAGCGGCGGGGACCGGAGCACCAGCCTGAAGCTGGAGAGTTCGGGTGATCCCGTTGGCGGTCAAGATGGTGATGGTGCCCTCTTCCGGATTAGAGTCCATAACGACGCCGGTCCTCGGCGCGATGCTGGGCCCTTGAGGTTTGACCAGCACTTCCACCGCCATCCACTGGCCGCCGGCTCGGCGGGCCAATACCGCTACGCCAACCCCAGGCTTCATCGATCTGGCGACATCGGACACATCAGAATTTCCCGGTGTTTTGATACTAAAATTGGGCTGACCGCCAACGGAGGACATGCGGATCACCCGCTCTTCGCCAGTGCGGCGGTCTCTAATGGTCAGGTCGCCTCCGTCACCAGGTACTCCAGCTCCGTTGACTACTTCACCTTCGAATCCCCGCAGCCGCCCTTCGGCGTCGTCATTCGGTGCGATCTGGGCGTGGGCCAAGCCCGGCACCAGTAACACCAGAGCAATGGCCAATAATCCCAGGAATAACTTGGCGGATTTCATGCTGGTTTCTCCTCTGAATCCCGCGGGTAATTTCATTGATTTGATCCTGTCCTGGTTGTCATCCTGGTTGTCATCCTGGTTCCTCCTCTGAATCCCATGTATCTCCCGCACAAATGTGGGTTCAAGTTATCGTTGCCATCGGAAGGGAATTCCCCACCGGTTTTCCGAAGCCCTCGTGGAAGATTGAACCCGCCTTCGAACCTTTCATGGCTGCTGCCAGACCCTGACGTAGACCGTCCATAGTGACCGGTTTGCCGAGGACAATGTCGGCGCCGGCGGGTTTCTCGCCAGTGACGGACATAAAGTCGCCGAACCCGGTCAACATGATGACCGGAGTTTGTGGAGAAATCTCTTTGATCGAGGCTGCCAGCTGGTCGCCGTTCATTTCCGGCATGGCTCGATCAGTCAGCACCAGGTCGAAGCGTTCAGATTGAAACTTCTCCAGCCCCAGTCGGCCGTCGGCAGCGGTAACCACAGAGTGATGACCATCATTGGTCAGAAAAGCGGTCAGGAGTAGTGCGACCATCGGTTCGTCATCGACCACCAGCAGGTGTAGCGGCGGCGAAGCATTCGGTTCGACCACCTGGTCAACTTCTGCCTGGGCCGGTTCTCTGGGGATGGGGAAGCGCATGATAAATGTAGTTCCCATCCCGATTTCACTTTCGATTTCCATGCTTCCGCCGTGTCGCTGAATTATGCCGTAGACCATGGAGAGTCCCATGCCAGTACCCAGGGAACCTTTGGTGGTGAAGAAGGGTTCCAGGCAACGTCGTTTGACCTCTTCAGTCATACCCTGTTCGGTGTCGCCAACTGACAGAACCGCAAAATTTCCTTCGGTGTAGGTACCAAGGGTGATCGTGCCGCCTGCCGGCATGGCGTCTACCGCGTTCATAATCAGGTTAATCAATGCTTCCCGGATCCTGGGGGCGTCTCCCAGAATTGAGGGGACTTCCAGAAAATCACTGGCGACGTTGATGGTCGCTCCCCTGGCCCGGGCCTGGTCTTTCCATTTCGCCTGGGTAATGGAAATGGCCAGTTTAGCCAGCTCAGGCAGGTCTTGGGACGTAAACTGGTCGGTCACGTCCTGCTGGCGATAGAACTCCTTGAGGCGTGCCACCACCGAAGCGGCATCCTCAGCGCTGGTCAGTATAATCTGGAGATGTTTCTTTACTCTTTCCACATCGGTCAACCGGTCCGGCTGGTTAAGCAGCAGAGAAGCGAAACCCAGGATTGGTGTTAGCGCGTTGTTGAAGTCATGGGCGATTCCGCTGGCCATCTCGCCCAGGGCCCGCAGACGTTCTTGCTGAATGATCTGCTGTTGAGTCCCCTTTAACTCTTGGACCACCTCTTCTAGCTTCTGATTGCTTTCCATCAAGGCGTCCGCCGCCTGCCTGCGCTCGGCCAATTGGGTTTCCAGGGCAGTCTGCTCCCTTCGCTTGGAGCGGCTGATTATAACGTCGGCTACCCCCGCCACGATGAGAAGCACCAGGAAGAGCGCGGCCATGGTTAATGCCGTCACCCTCAAAATTGATGTCCTGGTGGACCCGACAATGAATGGGACGTCATCGGTCACGTTTCGATAGATTTCCAGCACTCCCACAACTCGGCCGGTTGAGGGATCCCGCAGCGGAAGGTAGGATTCGACTATAGAAATGCTGGGCTGCCAGCCTCCCAGATCAGCCAATTGATGCTCACCGGAAAACTTGGACGCGATTTGTCCTGCCATGGCTCGCTGTAAGGACGGACCCAAATGTTTGATCACTCCCAGAGCTTTTCGATCGGTGCTCCATGCAATCCTTCCGGTAGGATCGACTAACTGCAGCTTGACCACGCTATATTTTTGAACCAGTCCCGGAAGTGCCCTGGGCAACTCATTTGATGCGGCCAAAGCCTCTACGGTTAAGGGTTGAGAAGCATCCCGAAGCATTGACAACATCGCGACGGCGTCTGTGGTGATGCCTCTTTCGGCGATTCGGACCAGGTTGTTCTCGGTTATGCGCGCAATAGTGTTACTGATTACCGCTGCCGCTGTCAGAATGAATATCAGAGCGGCCAGGCCAAAAACCGTGGTGAGCCGGTATTTCCGGTTGAGCAGCCAATGTCCCAGCCGGCAACCCATGCCGGATGACAGGCCAGCACCCCGTTGACCGAGACCCCGGGCGGCCTCAGCGATGCTACCGGTCGATTGATCGTTATTCAAGAACTTCACCGCGGGGACGCTCGATAAACTTCACCGTCCATTGGTTCCGGGGGACAAGCTGAGATTACGGCGGAAACGAATTTCACCAGGTTAATATAGTGGCGATTCCAGTTAATTTCACTGGATATCGCGGGATGCATACTAGAATCAATGGATTGACCCATCACCGACGCCCTTGGTGTGCATTCGGTTAGGCCCTCGGTTATTCGATCCCATCCCGTGGAGTGTAAGGCCAGACCGGAGTAAGCTTTATCTGGAGATAGTACACATCAGCTGTTTCAACTTCCATCCGGCTGATACTCACGTCAGCGCCGGGTTCAGAAGGGGAAAAATTGGGTATAGTGCGGACTCTCGGGAACCGCCGACGGTTCCGATCCTCCCAACATATGTTCAGCTTGCTGTTCATCAGTCTAGTCCTTACTGTAGCTGCCGTCGGATGCACCAATGCTGCTGTTGAATTCGCAGATGGCACAACAGCGCCCAAAGACACTGCGCTGCCGGTGGCAATAACTAAACCCAGAGCTACCCGGTCACCAGTTCTGCGGCCCAACCGGGCCGTAAGCCCTGCCCAGGGTGCTTCTTCGATTGGGAACCCTTCTGTGATGGACACTCCCGACCCTGGTGATGCGGGACTCCCCGGTTCCCGGCCAGTGCCCGTCGACACCGCGCTTACCATTAACTTGACGATTTTGGCCCCCACCCAGGGAGCGGCCCTGGATGTCGGGGCCATTCGGGTCCTGGGAGTGACCTGGGCCAACGCTCGAGTCACCGTCAATGGTATTCCTACTGAGGTAAGCACCGATGGCTCTTTTACCCGGGACCTGATTCTTTAGG
The DNA here is from genome assembly GCA_035714945.1 of Dehalococcoidia bacterium. GTDB lineage: Bacteria > Chloroflexota > Dehalococcoidia > Lucifugimonadales > UBA3495 > Casp-Chloro-G3. The sequence goes on from DASTLM010000184.1 coordinate 4,574, forward strand.
AGGGGATAAATTCGGTCGAAGCAATTGCCCGGGACCCCTCGGGACGGGAAGCGTCGGAGAGCCTGGTTTTGCTCTTCGTGCCCCGGACTGATGGAGTTCCTCTCAGTATTTTGTTCCCCCAGGGGCTGGAGGTTAGCGACCCCAACCTTACCATAATAGGTGCAACCCGGCCCGATGCTGTAGTTGGAGTTAACGGAGTCCCGGTAGACATCAATAATGTGGGAATTTTTTCGACCACGGTTGTGCTGGAGGAAGGCACCAATCTGATTGAAATTGTGGCGGTTGATCTGGATGAAAATGTGAATTATCAGACGGTGGTAGTCTTTTATATCCCCCAGTAAATAACCCCTGGGGAATATCCGGCCAAACCAGCTCTCCGGAGCAGATTGATCTCCCTCCGGCAGCCTCCCCACCCGGACGAGTTCCGCCCCTGGATCGGGTCGTCTCAGATTATCTGCCTCACTACCACATCCTCAATGGCAGCAGAGAGGAATAGGTGAGAGAAAAGGCCCTATAAAGGCATTGCGGATTTCTTTCTCCTGATTTGAAACCAGGCTGAAACCTAATGGGACCTATCGTTAACTCTAGACCGACGGTGCGGATTGGGAATTGGTGTTAGAATAGTAGCCGGGTACAATCAATAACCCAGCAATAACCCAGGTCCGGCACCGCATTGCTGACCATTGCAGCGTTCCGGTTATCCGGTTCCAGATTCTTGGGCTAAATGCTGCATGAAAGCGCCTCCTTTGGATAATTTTAATGCCAAGTATTCCATCGCCTGTTTCGGCGGCCCTCAGAGCTACCAGGATTCTACCCGCCAGCGGATGGGTCCTGATAGCTTTGACTATAATTTCCTTGCTTTCCAGATTGCCATTGTTGACCATATCGCTAGAAGAGGTTGACTCAGCAAATTTCGTTAACAGTCTCGTAAACGGTTACAACATCCCTTTGTTGAGGCCGCATCCCCCCGGATATCCGGTTTATATATTCTTGGGATGGCTCCTGGACCTGATAGTAGACAATCCACACTTATCACTAACTCTGCTGAGCGCAATCCTCGGTTCTTTGTCAGTGGTCCCGCTGTTTCTGATTCTTAAAGACCAGACCAGCTTCAAATTGGCTACGGTGGGTTCCCTGCTATTCCTGGCTAACCCATTGTTCTGGAGTTTCAGCGAGGCCGCCCTTAGCGATGTACCATCAGTTTTCTTCTTGCTGGTGCTAGCCTGGTTAAGTTTACGGGCACGGATCAGCACTCCAGCGTTTCTTTTGGCTTGTGTGATGTGTTCCCTGGCGATTGGCCTGCGCCAGGCGAACCTGTTTTCGCTAATTTTTGTGGCTTTCCCGATCGCGCATCGATGGATATCCGAAAGGAAAGTTCCTTGGAAACTGGGCGTCGCGGGGGCAGCGGTACTGATTGCTACCACATTCGTCTGGCTCCTGCCGATGGTATATGTAGGAAGTGATGGGATTCTCGATTACTGGGCGGCCCTGGATCAACAGTGGTCGCGTGTCGTAAGTATTTCCGACATTACCCGCGTTGAGTCGCCAGTGCTGCTTAATGCCATTATCCGCATCGAACGCTTTAGCTCAGGATACTTGCTCTCCCATTTATGGTTGGGCAGCAACTCCAATGACCTGGTTTCGCTCCTTTTGCTGGCGCCATGGGTGTTTGGGTTCGCATTGTTTGTAATTGGATTTCAACTGAGGAATTCCGGTCACGTTTTTATGGCCCTTTGGGTAGGAAGTCTGGTGTACACCATTGTGTCCATCCACTTCCTTCCCAGGTACGGACTCGCCCAATTCCCGGCGTTCCTGATTGCTTGTCTGATTGGGTACCAATTCCTGTCCACTCAGCTGGCAATTGGCAAACTGAGACTGGAGGCCTTGATTTTCCTGGCAATGGGTTGCGTTTTGCTGATCAGCGCCATCAAGTTACAGCCATCCATTCCCGCCTTCGAGGTTACGCCTCCACCCGGCAGCCTGCCCGCATTGTTGCTGGTGGTGGGCGGCACGGCGTCCGTCCTTGCCGCCAAATATCTCCAGTTCAGGGACCGGGCCCTGGTTACCAGTCTACCCAAATCCTTTGGCAGCGAGCCTCCCATAAGGTGGTTGCAGCCCCAGCCAGTTATGCTGGTGTGCCTGATGCTCCTGGCAATTCCGGTGGCAGCCAGGGGATTTACGCTGGCGTCAATCGCCCACCGCGATGAAAACCCGATACAACAAATGGTGGAGGCGGCGAAGGACACCTATGGCGTCGACCATGTCACGCCTTGTTGGGATAGCCAGACCCATTCGTTCTTTGAGCTGTCAGACCCCACGTTGGTCCCGGCGGGTTACTGGTCCTCCGATGAACTATTCGATGCATACCGGGCTGGCAACACTCTTCTGGTAACAGATCAATGTCCAAGGTATGATGACATTAACGCTAACATCGGACTGACCGAGACCGGCGAATTCTCCGGTGACAGTCCTCTCTGGGCGAAAATCCCGACATTGACTCTATTTGCCACTGCATCTCCACCCGAAGGGCCTTTGGTCTTCGCGTCCGCTTCTCCGGTGGCAGCTTACGTCGAACTCCAGCAAGAAGTACCCCGCCCACTTCCGGCGGCCCTGGCCACTGATAATAGCCGACCCGACCCGCCAGTGAGTCTGCTATCGCGCGGAACCGGGGCAGGAACGGTGAACAGCGATGCCACCGAAAATAGGATACCCGACCCGCCAATGAGTCTGGGATCGCGGGGAACCGGGGCAGAATTGGAGCAAAGCGATATCGAGCGATTTATCACGGTTGAACCATTGACGGAGGGGCCGAATCCCAAAGGAAATCAGTTTTTCGGTTTGCCAACCGCCGTAGTACTGTCAATCCTGGCAGTGCTGGTATCGATTTCAATATTTCAAGTTATAAGAACCTGGTGAAGCTGCGTTGACCGGTTCCCGGGATCCGAGGGTCACTAAATTAAGTCTCCCGTAATTCTGCCCGTTACCCCTCCCGTTAGTCCAGTAGGTTCATTGCGCCGTTGACGCGCTCCGGGCGATTCCTTATAGTCCACATACGTTCCTGAGAGTTTACGATATGCCATAAAGATATCCCCAATGGTCCTTTGCTCCGGGAATCAGTTGGGTCTGGATACTGGAAGGGACCCCAGGGTCTGGGATGCCACAAGTTGAGCAACATATGTCTGATGTCGGAATGGACCGAAGGGTAAGTTTCACCCGGATTGGAAAACCGCCGGTGCTGGTCTGGATACTTTCAGGAATTATTTTCATCGGGTGGCTCACCCCCGGTTCCCCGGCAGGCGCGGCGGAGAAGGTAGGGGGGTTGGCGGCAGCCAACGGAGACGCGGCCAGCATCAGGACCTTTGCCAAGTGGTCCAAGGTGGAGATTCAGCTGCTGGGACCGGACTCCCAGGGGATGAGCGACACGGCCAACCCCTTCCAGGTGCCGGTGGACGTCCAGTTTACCGGTTCTGGGGGTACCTTCCTGGTGCCGGCCTTCTACGACGGCGACGGCCAGGGTGGCCTGGACGGCAATGTTTGGAAGGTGCGCTTTGCCCCCAATGCGGTCGGTACCTGGACCTATACTGCTCAAAGTCCCAATTCTTTGCTCAAGGGGCATACCGGCACCTTTGAGGTCACTGCGCCAACGGGCTGTGCCGCCTACACCCCCGGGGGCTTGCCGGTGTTCCGGTGTGTGGGCCGCCTGGGGTCGGTGGGGGAGCACTACCTGAAGTTTGCCGATGGTCCCTACTGGCTCAAGGGTGGGGCCGACGAACCCGAGGACTTCCTGGCCCCGGAGCAGAACGCGGGCTTCTCCTCCAAAGAGGCAGCCATTGACTACCTGGCCGGCAAAGGGGTCAACTCCCTGTACCTGATGACCCACAATGTCGGGGGAGATCGACGGAATGTCTGGCCCTGGGTGGGCAGCGACATGTCTCAAGCGCAGGCCAATACCCAGCACTTCGACGTGGCCAAACTGGCCCAGTGGGAGCGGTGGTTCGATTACCTGCAGTCCAAAGGCCTGGTCATCCACCTGGTCTTTGAAGACGATTCGGGCTGGACCGGCTTCAACCGGGCCATGTACTACCGGGAGATCATCGCCCGCTTCGGCCACTATAACGGCCTTTACTGGAATATCTCCGAGGAGTACAACGAAAACTACAGCAGCACCCAGATCAAGGGCTTCGCCCAGACCATTGGGGACCTGGACGCCTACAACCACCCCATCACGGTGCACCATCAGGGAGAGTTGAGCCAATGGGAGCCCTTTCTGGGAGACTCTCGTTTTGGTCTGACCAGCTTCCAGAAGAACAGTACGCCGTATAATAAATCGGCGGCGGAATGGTTTCAGAAGGTGGAAGACTCGGGCCGGACCATCCCCATCTCCTTCGACGAGACCAGTTCCCTGGGAGCCGATGAGCGGGACTTGACCCGCCAAATCGTCTGGTCGGTCTACGCGGGCGGGGCCAACTTTGAAATGTTTACCCGGCCCTTGAGCAACTTCACCGACTTTGCCCAGCACTATGAGGACCTGACCCGGGCCCGGGCGGTCATCGAATCCCTGCCCTTCCGACAGATGCGTCCCAGTAACTCCCTGCTGACATCCGGAACGGGCTACGTCTTCGCCCAGGCTAGCGAGGCGTACCTGGTGTACCTCCCCGCCGGGGGCAGCATCAACCTGGACCTGTCCTCCAACACCAACAGCTACCGCGCCCAGTGGTTCAACCCCCGCGACGGGGCCACCCAGGACCTGGCGCCGGTGGTCGCCG
>DASTLM010000185.1:0-4976 GCA_035714945.1 Dehalococcoidia bacterium
AAGGTAGCATTTCCGCGGACGAATTGGACCGCCTGGACCAAGACGCCGAAGACCTGATGGAAGAGGCCATTCGCTTCGCTGACGCCAGCCCGATGCCCGAACCTGGCGAGCTTTACGAGGACGTTTATGTGGACTATCCGCTGGATATGCTGCGCCGGGGTATCAATATGGCCGGGTAATGATGGCCCCGTAATAATGGAAGGACAATGCCGCCCTGAATTTTCAGTGGGCTGAAATGCTGGTGTTCCGGGCGGGCCCCATTGCCGGAAATCCTTGAGCCAGAGGAGCATATTGTGGCCACAACTATGGTGCCGATGACCAGTGCCGTCGCCCGGGAAATTCTGTATCGCGAAGCCATCAACGAAGCTTTACGCCAGGAGATGGTGCGGGACGAGACGGTCATCATCATGGGTGAGGAGATCGCCGGCGGAGCGGGCCGCCAGCACCTGGGTATCGTCGATGCCTGGGGCGGCCCCTTCCGGACCACGGTGGGATTGATCCAGCAGTTCGGAAATGAGCGGGTATTGGACACCCCATTATCCGAGGCGGCCTTCGTCGGTACGGCCATCGGCGCGGCCTCCACCGGGATGCGAGCGGTGGCCGAATTAATGTTCGTTGACTTCATCGGCGTTTGTATGGACCAGCTCCTGAACAACGCCGCCAAGATGCGCTACATGTTCGGCGGACAGGTCAAGGTACCCCTGGTGCTGCTGACCCGCATCGGCGCGGGCTTCGGCAGTGCCGCCCAGCACTCCGAGTCATTCTACTCAATCTTCAGCCACATACCGGGGCTCAAGGGTGTGGTGCCCTCTGACCCTTACACCGCCAAGGGCCTGCTGACTGCCGCCATCAGGGACGACGACCCGGTGGTCTACTTTGAGCACAAGGGGCTATACGGCAATCGCGGCCCGGTACCGGAGGAGTCCTATGTCCTTCCTCTGGGCAAGGCCCGCACCGTGCGGCCTGGCTCGGACATTACCCTGGTGGGTATTTCCCGTATGACCTGGGTCTGCACTGAAGCAGCGGAGGAACTGGCCAGGCAGGGGATCAACGCCGAAGTAGTGGACTTGCTCAGCATATCTCCCATCGACTATGACCATGTGATTGACTCGGTAAAGCGCACTCACCGGTTGGTGGTGGTGGACGAGGACACTCCGGTCTGCAGCATGGCCTCGGAAATCTGCGCCCGGGTTGCCGACGAAGCCTTTGATTATCTGGATGCGCCGCCTTCCCGGGTCACCGCGCCGCACACTCCAGTGCCCTACAGCCGCCCGTTGGAAAATAGCTATCTACCCAACGCCAGCCGCGTTGTCAACACGGTAAGGCGCTTGATCGACGCCAGTTAAAGAACGTTGAAAGACTACGGTTCCCGATGCGGCGTGGGATGCAAATTTCTTAAAAGTGTCAATTTTAATTGGAGGAGAGAGTTGCCATGACTACCACCGCTACCGTGGGCTCCGGGACCTACACCTACAAGTTAGTTAAAGATTGGCCCAAGCTGCCCAGGGGAATGACTCTGGGAGCGGTCAGCGCCATCGCCACCGACTCCCAGGACCGGGTCTATATTTTCCACCGGCAGGACCCCCCGGTGGTGGTCTGTGACCCGCAGGGCAATTACATCAACGGTTGGGGCAGTGGCGCCTTCGTCTACGCCCACGGGTTTTACATCGCCCACGACCGGGTGTACCTCACCGACCGGGACACGTCCATCTGCATGGTGTACACCCTGGACGGCAAGCCGATCAAAATGCTGGGCGAGCACGGTGTGCATTCGGACACCGGCGCCATGAAGCCCATGGACCCGGTGCTCCGTCCCGCCGGTCCCTTCAACTATCCCAGTGAGTTGGTACCCAGCCCCTGGGGCGACCTGTACGTCTCCGACGGGTACCGCAACGCCCGGGTACACCGCTTCGACAGCGGCGGTCACCTGCTGCAGTCCTGGGGGACCTGGGGCAAGACCGAACCGGGCCAGTTCCACCTGCCCCACAGTATCCTCGTTGACGAGACCCACACCGTATATGTCTGCGACCGGGAGAACCACCGGGTGCAGGTATTCACGCCCAACGGCGAGTTTATCGAGATGTGGACCGACATCCAGCGGCCCATGGACATCGCCGAGTTCACCGATGGCAATTTCCTGATCAGCGAAGGCACGCGGGACAATTTGCCCTCCCGATGCAGTATCGTCGGTAAACACGGTGAGGTGCTGGCCCGCTGGGTGTCCCGCTCGGCCCACGGCTGTTGGGTCGACTCAAAGGGCCACGTTTATCTGGCGTTGACCGGCGACAAAAGCGTGGACAAGTACGTTCGGCAGGGGTAGCCTGCCGGTAATAACTTCGGTTAGCCCCTTGGCCTGAGCCATCGGTCCGACCCCCAACCGGGTCTGGTCAACCTGATGGCCGGCCAGGGAGGCTGGCTGGACCAGATTAGAGGATTGAAGACCTGCCAATCCGGGCCCACCGGAATAGAGACAATCCGGCAAAAAATGGGGAGGTGCTCATGGACATCGGTCTGTTTTACCAGATTCAGGTCCCCAAACCCTGGTCCGCTGACAGCGAGTCCAAACGCTACCGCGAGATGCTGGAAGAGGTCACCTACGCCGAGGACATCGGCATGACCAGCGTCTGGTTTGTGGAGCACCACTTCCGCTCGGAGTGGTCGCACTCCAGCGCGCCGGACATCACCCTGGCCGCCATCAGCCAGCGCACCACCAGGATGCGGCTGGGCGTCGCCGTGGTGCTGGTGCCGCTGCACCACCCGCTGAACGTCGCCGCCCGCATGGCCACGTTGGACGTGGTCAGCAACGGCCGGGTCGACCTGGGACTGGGACGCTCCGGCTACCCCTATCAGATGCAGCCCTACGGGGCCGACCTGAAAGACGTCTCCGGTATGCTGGAGGAGTATCTCAAAATAATCCCCGGGGCCTGGACCGAGGAGGAGTTCTCCTTCGAAGGCCAGTATTATCACATCCCGCCCCGGGAGGTAGTCCCGAAGCCGGTGCAGAAGCCGCACCCTCCCATCTGGCAGGCGTGCAGCCAGGAGGACACCGCCCGGAAGGTGGGCGAACAAGGTCTGGGCTGTCTGGCCCAGACCAGCGTGGGACTGGACCGGGCTGAATCAATTATTCAGGTCTACCGCGAGGCCATCAAGCACTCCAAACCGGTCACCAAACGGCTCCACAACCGGGTCGCCGGTAACACGGTGGCGTATTGTTCGGAAGACCGCCGCAAGGCCTTCGTGCGGGGAGCCGAACTGATCGACTGGTACCGCGAACAGCAGCGGATGCGCGATGCCAGGGTCTGGCTGGGATATGACCCGGCCAGGGTGCCGGAGGACTATCAGTGGCACTACCAGCGGTCCCAGGGCGACAAATCGCGCCGGGACGAGGTCACATCGTTAGACTTGATCGAAAATGGCGGGCGGTTCTGCATCGGTAATCCCGATGACTGTATCCAGTACATTGAGAGCTACCAGGCGATGGGCGTCGATGAGATAATGCCTCTGTTCCAGGTCGGGCCGGTTTCCCATGAGGAGGTGATGGAGTCGTTGCGATTGTTCGGCAAGTACATCATCCCCCACTTCCGGGAGAAGGCCAGGCAAGCCGGAGCGGTTACCGCCGCCGCCGGCGACTAGCAGGGTGTTGAAAAAGGGGAGTCCAGAGGGGCGAAGTCCCTTTGGCAGGGGTCTGGGGGTGTCCCCCAGATACAATTTCTACCTCTTCCTGGTCAGGAAGGGGTAAGGGGATGGTCGAAAAGGGTTTTTCATCAACCTGCTAGTATTACAACGACGAGTAAAGATTCGGGCTGCGCCGGTGTGTCTCAACTGGCAGTTGAACCGGTCCAATTGTAGTGGACTCCTGAGCACAGCGCAGGTATTCGAACCTACAAGCCGTCGTTGTAATACTGGCTGTCTGGTACTGAGGGACCGGTTCGCGGGTCGCTAAACAGACTTTCCAGGGACAACTTTCGATTCGATTTACCGCGTCAAAGGGATTCAGTCCCGGCGTGTTTTATCGGCAGGTCGATATATTGACCTTTTTGGGGGTCTATGCCAGAATGAAAGCGGGCGTTGAATTGGGCTCGCTGATTCACCAATTATTCGGGATTATTCCCCAAGTGTAACCCGCTTTCAGATGGAACTTCCGCTCACCTTTGCCACCACTGGATCGCAGACCAGGTTACAACCGATTTGGTCCCAATTATGGTCAGGGGGCCTGCCAGGCGAGTCAGAGAATCAGGATTGCGCGATCCGAGGAGATGGCCCATGTGGACTAAAGAAGTCTTGCAGCAGATTGTCCGGCGGGAGCTGGGAGATTACCGGTTGGTCGTGGTGTCTAATCGCCAGCCCTACGTCCACCAGTTGGTTGATGGTAAGGTGCATTATGATGTCCCCGCCGGTGGCCTGACTAACGCCATTGATCCTCTGATGCAAGCCTGTGGCGGGACCTGGGTGGCTCATGGGAGCGGCACCGGCGACCGTCTGGTCGTGGAAGCGGGCAACAAGGTGATGGTGCCTCCCGACGACCCGAAGTATGCATTGCGCCTTTTGTGGTTGACTGAACAGGAAGAGCAGGGGTATTACTACGGGTTCTCCAACGAGGCCCTGTGGCCCCTCTGTCACAATGCCTATGCTGAGCCCAACTTTGAATTACGGGACTGGCTGACCTATAAAAGCGTTAACGAGCTGTTCGCCGGCAGCATACTGGACGAAATCGGGGGCAAGCCTGCGGTGGTGTTTATTCAGGATTATCATCTGGCGTTGTTGTCCCGATTGCTGCGCTCAGCGGATGCCGACGTGATCACCGGCCAGTTCTGGCACATTCCCTGGCCCAACCCCGACATCTACCGGATCTGCCCCTGGCAGAAAGAGATACTGGACGGTCTGTTGGGCAACGATTTGCTGGGGTTCCATATCGGTGAACATTCCAATAACTTCATCAGTTCAGTTTCCAGGATTCTGGATGCCCGAGTTGACCA
>DASTLM010000186.1:0-4715 GCA_035714945.1 Dehalococcoidia bacterium
TGCGCACGGTCCGCCGTCCGGATGTGGCGGAGCAGATTAAACAGTCTCGAGAGCGCGGAGGCACCGTCGCCAACGCCGAATACGAGGACGCCAAGAATGAGTTGGCCTTCACTGAAGGGCGCATTCTGACCCTGGACAATGTGATTGGCAACGCTATCATCATTGAAGCGGGTCATACCCAGGGAGATACGGTGCAGCTAGGGTCCCAGGTACAGGTGACCGACCAGGACGGCAAGACCTTCACTTACACCATCATCGGCAGCACCGAAGCCGACCCGTCCCAGGGTAAGATCTCCAATGTGTCGCCCATTGGCCAGGGCTTGCTCGGCAGGAAAAAGGGAGAGATTATTGAGGTGAGCGTACCAGCCGGCAAGATCAAATTGGAGATAGTATCAATTAAATAGCTCACAAATAAATAGCCCACAAATGGCCTGCTAAATACCCGGCGGCGCCAGGGGAAACTTTACAGCAAAACTTTACAGAGAGGCGGTTGGGAAACCGTCTCTTCCTTTGCCTGGAACTCACGGTTAGAATAAGAAGGCTTCAGGCAATCCAGATTCACTGACACCTGCTGAGCACCAATGCACCATGCCCGATAGAGAAGATGGGCTGCTGGGCAGCCGACAGGCCAAGCTGAACCGCCTCCGAGAGCGGGGTATCGACCCTTACCCTCCTCGCTTCCATCGTACCGCTACGGCTAGCGATGCCGTCGCCGCCTTTGAAGCTTCGGAAGACAACGGCGGGCCAGCCGCCGGTCCAGTCCCCAAGGCCGCAGCGATAACCCTGGCCGGGCGTATCACTTCCATGAGAATCATGGGCCGGGCGGCTTTCCTGGACCTGCGTGACGGTTCCGGCGTGATTCAAGCCCTGCTTCGGGAAAATATCCTGGGCGCCGGATACGAGCTGCTAAAAGACCTGGACCTGGGTGATTTTGTGGGGGTTTCCGGCCACCTGATCCGCACCCGCACCGGGCAGGTCACCGTCGACACTCGAGAGCTCACCTTCCTGTCCAAGGGCATGCGCCCCCTTCCGGAAAAATGGCATGGCCTGCGCGACACCGAAATTCGTTACCGGCAAAGGTACCTGGACTTGATTGCCAATCCCGAGGTGATGACCACCTTCTCCCAGCGGAGCCGCATCATCGGAGGGATCCGCCGGTTTCTGGACAATCGCGGGTTCCTGGAGGTGGACACTCCCATCATGGTGCCGGTGGCGGCGGGCGCTCACGCCCGGCCCTTTGTCACCCACCACAACGCCCTGGACCAGCAACTATACCTGCGCATCGCCACCGAGTTGTACCTGAAGCGGCTGATCGTGGGCGGCTTCGATAAGGTCTATGAGTTGGGCCGGGTCTTCCGTAACGAGGGCATCGACCAGGACCATAACCCGGAGTTCACCCTGCTGGAGTGCTACGAGGCTTACGCCGATTACAACGATGTGATGACCATGGTGGAAGAACTGGTCTCCACCATCGTCCAGGATGTTCGGGGGGCGATGCAGGTGCCCTTTGGCGAGCACCTGATCGACTTCGCTCCTCCCTGGCCCAGAGTGCAGCTTCGAGATGAACTGCATCGGCGCAGCGGCATAGATATCAACGAATATCCCGACGGCGCCTCGTTGACCAGGCGGGCGGCGCAACTTGGACTGGATACCGGCCCCCGGGAAAGCCGGGGGCGGCTGATCGACAAGCTGCTTGCCACCTTTGTGGAACACCATCTGGTACAGCCAACCTTCCTGTTGGACTACCCGGAGGATATGTCTCCCCTGGCCAAGGCCAAGCCGGGCCACCCGGGGTATGTGGAGCGATTTGAGGCCTTCGCCGCCGGAATTGAGATTGCCAACTCCTATACCGAGCTCAACGACCCGGCGGTGCAGCGCGAGCGGTTCGAAGCTCAAGAATCCATCCGGCAGATGTATCAGGACGATGAAGTAGACCGTAAAGACGAAGACTTCCTGCTCTCCCTGGAGTACGGTATGCCGCCCACCGGGGGGCTGGGAATGGGTATTGACCGGTTAATCATGCTGCTAACCGGCCAGACCAGCATCCGGGATATTCTGCTGTTTCCGCAAATGCGGACGATCAGAGAGATGCCTGGTGAAGCGAATTCGGAGCAACCGTTGTAACCGTCAAATTTCAATTTCGGACGTCATTCTGAGCGCGGTAAAAAGTCCGGGGCGGGCGGTGGAACGAACCCTCTCCGGGTCCTTCGCCGCTGCGCTCCTCAGAATGAGTATCGTACTCCAAATAATCATAAGGCATCATGTTATCAATTGAGTTAATACGACGCGACCCGGACCTGGTTAGAAAATCCCTGGCTGCCCGGGGTGAAGCGGACCCGATTCCTCAACTTCTGGAACTGGATACCCGGCATCGGCAGGCCATCACCGAGGGCGACCAGCTGCGCTCCCGACGCAACGATGTCAGCCGCCAGATTGGGCAGGCCAGGTCGTCGGACCAGCAGCCATCCCCGGAAGTCGTCGCGAAGATGCGCCGGGTAGGTGACCGTATCGATGAACTGGAGCGTCAGACCCGGGAATTGGATGAAAACATCCATCAGATTCTGCTGAGCCTCCCCAACATCCCCCGGGCGGACGTTCCTCAGGGAATTGGTGAAGCAGGCAACCGGGTAGTCCGCCACTGGGGAGCACAGCCCAGCTTCGATTTCCCGCCGCAGCCCCATTGGGAGTTGGGAGAACAACTGGGGATCATCGACTTCCAGCGGGGGGTGAAGTTGTCCGGCAGCCGTTTTTACGTTATGTCGGGTTACGGCGCCAAGCTGGAGCGCGCATTAATCGCCTGGATGCTGGATTTGCATAGCCGCGAGCATGGTTACACCGAGATCATGGTGCCGATCATCGTCAAACGGGAAGTTATGGAAGGGTCGGGCAACCTGCCCAAGTTTGCCGATAACCTGTATCACGACGCTGAGGACGATCTCTGGCTGGTGCCCACCGCCGAGGTGCCGATTACCAACCTGCACCGGGACGAGATCCTACCGGCGGAATCCTTGCCCGCCTGCTACGTGGCCCAGACTCCCTGCTTCCGCCGGGAGAAGGCCGCCGCCGGGCGGGACACTCGGGGCATCAAGCGGGTGCATCAGTTCAACAAGGTCGAAATGTACAAGTTTGTGGAGCCGGACACCTCAGACCAGGAGTTGGACCGCCTCTTGAACGACGCTGAAGACGTTTGTCAGAAGCTGGGGCTGCCCTACCGGATCATCCAGATTTGCACCGGCGACATGTCTTTCCCTTCGGCCAAGTCCTTTGATATTGAGGTCTGGGCCGCCGGATGTGAAGAGTGGCTCGAGGTCAGTTCCTGCTCCAACTGCACCGACTTTCAGGCCCGCCGGGCCAACGTGCGTTTCCGCCCCGAGGCGGGGGGGCGTCCCGAGTTCGTCCACACCCTGAACGGTTCCGGACTGGCCCTCCCTCGGGTGATAATCGCCTTCCTGGAGAACTACCAGCAGGCCGACGGTTCGGTGGTCATCCCGGAGATACTGCGCCCCTACACCGGCTTTGACCTGATACCGGCCCGGTCCGGGGAACAGCAATAGGGGAAGTTCCCTACTTCTCGATGGGCGCGCCCACAATGCTGCCCCACTCGGTCCAGGACCCGTCGTAGTTGCGGACGTTGTTATATCCCAGCAGCTGGGTCAACACAAACCAGCTGTGGGATGAACGCTCTCCAATGCGGCAGTAGGCGACGGTGTCTTTGCTGCCGTCGATACCCTTGCCGCCGTAGAGGGCCCGCAAGTCGTCAGCGGACTTGAAGGTGCCATCTGCGCTGACTGCCTGTCCCCAGGGTATGCTGGCGGCGCCGGGAATATGCCCGCCCCGCTGGGAGCCTTCCTGGGGGATGTTGGGAGGGGCCAACAGCTTGCCGCTGAATTCGTCCGGCGACCGAACATCAACCAGGGCCACGTTGCCGGCTTTGGTCCACGCCAGTACCTGGTCCCGGTAGGCCCGGATACTCTCGTTGGGACCGCTGGCCCGGTAGGACCTGGGGGCAGCGCTGGTGACGGCAGCGGTCAGGGGACGTTTTTCGGCCTCCCATTTGGCCCGGCCGCCGTTCATTATCCGCACATCCCGGTGACCGTGGTATTTCAACTGCCAGAAAGCCCAGCAGGCGAACCAGTTGTTGTTGTCACCGTAAAGCACTACCGTGGTGTTATTGTCGATACCGGACCTGCCCAGCAACTGCTCGATCTCTTCCTTGCTGATCAGGTCGCGCCGCAGCGATTGCTGCAATTGGCTCTGCCAGTTCCACCCCACCGCGCCGGCGATGTGGCCCTGCTGGTAGGCAGAGGTGTCCACATCCACCTCCACCAGGCGAACGTTGGCGTCTTTGCCGTGGTCGGCTACCCACTGGGTATCTACCAGAGATTCGGGGTGTGCATACGCGGCCATTACTTTCTCCTCAATAACAACTAACTGGGTTTAACCATTTCAGTGCATCCGTTGGGAACGGAACAATAGACAACGCACCAGATACAGGATTACCGGTACAAGTTTACCTGTCAGATACAGGTAGGTCAATAATGTGCCGGGACCGAAAATGACCGGGCAATTGTCGAATAATCGGCAGGTATGCGTTTGCCTATGCGGCGGAGGGAGTCTCGGGGGTGCGCGGAGCGGTGACTCCGATCATGCTGTCTCGGGTGACCAGGGCGGCCAACGCGCCTTCGTTCATGCCTTCGGTGCCGTCGGGACGCCTG
>DASTLM010000187.1:0-12243 GCA_035714945.1 Dehalococcoidia bacterium
CCCGGTGAGCATTCGTCCCCAGGACGGGGTGGGCTCGGCAATTCCCAGGCCCAGGAAACTGAGGCCGGCTTCGGTCAGAATGGCATTGCCGAACATGGACGACATAATGATCAGGAAGGGAGCTACCGTGTTGGGCATGACATGGCGGAATATTATTCTAAGGTCAGTGGCGCCAATGGCCCGCGCCGCCGTAGTATAGTCCATTTCCCGGATGGTGATTGCGGAGGCACGAATTACGCGGACCCCTCGCGGCATAATGGTGGCCGCGATGGCTAGAATCACGTTGGGGATGGTGTTGCCGAACACGGCCACAATGGTCAGGGCCAGGATCAAATCGGGGAAGGACATCCACATGTCAACCAACCGCTGCACCGCAGCGTCGGTTTTCCCCATGAGGTAACCGGAAACCAAACCGACCACCGCCCCAGCCCCGGTCCCGGCAATTACCGCCAGGAAACCTACCAGCATGGAAATTCGGGCGCCGTAGACCACTCGGGAGAATATGTCCCGCCCGAACTGGTCCGTGCCAAAGAAAAACTCCAGGCCAGGAGCCTCCCTGACCGCCTCGTAATTTTGCTCCTGATAGGTATATGGAGCAATCAGGGGAGCAAAGATCGCGGTCAGGATCATCATCAAGCAGATTCCAAGACCCACTGTTCCCAGCGGCTTCTTGCGCAGGTAATAAAGAAAATAGGCAATCCGGCCTGGTCGCCGCGAACCCTGGGACGCAATCGATCTTGCCCGAATATCCTCAGCGGCGGTCGCCTGTAACTGGGTGGTCATCGTCTTATCCCTCGCTCGGTGTCAGCGTTGTCTCGCCGGAATTATCTAATCGGGAATTATCTAATCCGGAATAGCGACAACTCTTTGAGCCAGATTGAGATAAAGTATTGCAACCTCAGGGTCTAGGTATATCGGATCCGCGGATCAAGCCAGGCATACATGGCGTCTACCACCAGATTGGCCAGCAGCACCACCAGGGCGATAAACATCACGACGGCCTGTATCACCGGGTAGTCTCGCGCGCCCACCGACTGGATGAAGAGCTTGCCAATTCCCGGTAGATTGAAGATCTGCTCGATAATGATCTGCCCGCTCATGGCGAAGACCACTTCAAATCCAGCCAGGGTGGTAACCGGCAGCAGGGCGTTGCGCAGGACGTGGCCCACCAGCACCTTACCGCTGGACAACCCCTTGGAATGGGCGGTGCGTACGAAGTCCTCGTGCAGCACTTCCAGGACGGAAGAGCGGGTCATGCGCAATATTTCCGCAGAACTGCGGGACCCGATAATCAGGGCCGGCAGCCACAATACACTGAGGTTTCGAATTGGGTCTACCCACAAATGCTCGTAGTACACTGACGGGATCCAACCAAAGGCCGCCACCAGGATGACGATGACCATTAACGCCACCCAGAAGCCGGGCATGGCCTGCATTCCCATGCTGACGGACCGCAGCAGGTAGTCAATCCAGGTGTCTCTTCGCACCGCCGCAATCACCCCCAGGGTAACGCCCAGTAAACAGGCCAGGGCCACCGACAATATTCCCAACTCGAAGCTCAGGAAAATACGCTCCGCCATGCGCTCGATGACCGGCACCCGGTTACTCCAGGAAATCCCAAAATCACCCTGGACAAAGTTGCCCAGCCATCGGGCGTACTGTACCGGCAACGAACCATTCAGGCCCAACTGCTCCCGCACTCGGTCAAAGTCTTCCGGCGTTGCGAAGGACTGGTCCCGGGCGTCGCCCAACAGCAGCGCGGTGGCGTAGTCCCCGGGTATGGTGTGGAGCATTATAAATATAAAAATGGATACGCCAAAGGCGGTGGGAAAGAAAAGTAGTAGTCGCCGGGTCAGGTAGGTTCGCATCAGTTTTTCCCTCGTGGGGTGCCCCGTTGCTGGCAAAACATGCTTTGCGGCAACTTGGATTTATTGGATTTAGTAGTGGTCACCCACCGATTGCCAGCTGGGTGACCACTGGTGATCCCCTCGAATTTAATTTAAGGGCTTATAGGCCGCCGGGAAAACCGGTCGTCTGTCCGGAGAATCCTTTAGCATCCTTATCGGCCGGGTTAATCCACATGTGCTGGTACTTTAACCAGGCACCGTAGGGCGCCGGGAAATGAGCGAAGCCCTTAACCTCGGGCCAGAAGGCCACCGCCTCCTGTTCCCAGTAAATTGGGAAACGGTAGTAATCCCTCATGGCCTTCAATTGAATTTCGTCCGAGAGCTTCTTCCGCTCGGCGGAATCCAGGGTGCCGTCCACCCGGTCCAGCAATGCCTCCATCGTCGCGTCGCAAATGCCATCATCCGGAGGGGTCTCCCGGTTGTCGTTGGAGGCGCAACGGAGGTAAGCCCCCAGACCCGCGCTGGGGTCATCGGCTGACATGGTGTCGTTTCTGGGCATGAAATCGCCCCAGAGCCCGTTCTGCTCCTGGTTCCGGTAGGACACCGTCTCGACCAGGTCGAAGTCGGTCTTGATGTCCAGTAATCGCAACTGCTCCTGTACGAAAGTAGCCCGGCCTACCACCTGGGCATCGCTCTCAACGGTGAAGAGGTAGGTCTTGTCAAAGTCGAAACCCTCGTCCGCCAGAATCTGCTTGGCTTCGGCCCGGGTGGCGGCCATGTCATCCGAAACGCACCAGCCCGGCACCGCGCAACCCTGTTCTTCGGTCAATTGCCAGGGGCTGCCGGGAGAGTACAGGAACCCAGGAGAGGCATGGCCGTCCTGGAGCACCGCGATGCCGGCCTTTCGGTCGATCCCCATGACGATGGCCTGGCGCACCCGGACGTTGTCGAAGGGCTCGTTGCGGGCGTTCAACCAGAGGGCGTGGTTGCCCCGGGTGGCCCGGATGACGGTTTGAATCTGATCGTGGTCCACGTAGGCCCGGTACTGGCCCCAGTTCCGCACCCAGTGCCAGTCCCCCTGATGGGCCAGCATGGCCGCCTGCTGGGCCGACTCGTCAACGATGCCAACAATGGTTAACCGGTCCAGGTAGGGTAGAGTACCTTCGCCAAAGAAATAATCAGGGTTCTTTTCAAAATGCTGGGTGTCGTCCCCTACTTTTTGCCCGGCAGCCCACCGGAAAGCGCCGGTGCCCACCGAGGGGTCCTGGAACATGGCTTCTTCGCCGCCGGCTTCAAACCAGGCCTTATTAAATATGGGGGCCCGGCGGTTGGTGAGGGCCAGCAACGGGACGCCGGTGGGGCCTTTGAATGGCATTAGCAGGGTCTGGTCGTCCAGGCACTCCAGTCCGTCCACGTCAATGTGCTGGAGGCGGCCCCTCATGTAGCTGGAAGTGAGACCTTCTCCGGTGATCATGGTTTCCAAACTGAACCGGGCATCCTCACAAACAAAGTCGGTCCCGTTGTGCCATTTGATGCCATCATGAAAGTTAAACGTGATGCTCATGTTGTCACCAGCAATGGTCCAACTCTCGGCCAGGTCCGGAATGGCCGGATTGTTGGCATCGTAAGGGTCTTCCTGGACGATCAGGTTATGGGTGGGCGACAGGAACCGGTCGGCGGCCCCGGTGGCGGCCCCCCAGGTATTGGCGTGCTCCAGGGGGTCCTCGTAAATGACCCTCAGCTCCCCGCCAGAAATTGGTTCCCCGTAGGCCGCCGTGGGAGGCCGCCAGTAGTCAGCGAAGCTCCGACCGGCTTCCATTCCTTCCATACCCTGGCCTTCCACACCCTGGCCTTCCACCATTGGGGTAGGCAGGGGGGCTGCAGTGGCGGTGGCGGCGCTGACCGGTGGCGAGGTTGGTGCCTGAGTGGGCGCATCGGCGGATCCGCAGGCGATTGCCACGAGGAAAACTAATATCAAACCAATTGGTACGAGTACACTGGATTTCTTGAACCGGTGCAGGGTCATATCAGTACGCCTCCTGAAATTGTGGTCCCGGAAAATTACCTCTCGCCTCTCCTGGGCGACCCGAGTAACCGCTGGACGTTCCGGCCATTCAACATTCCGGGCCTTACCTTAGATGAACTTTTGGTGAACTTTAGGAAAAGTCTTGATGGTCTTAACCCAGCAATCGCCGGTCAATGCCTTGCGAATAACAGATATTACTTGCGGTAACATGCAACTCTAACTTTGATATTTGACGAACATCATATACATCTTGCTCAAAGTCCATAATTGGTAGGAGGACTGTATCGGGCTTTAGCCATCCTGTCAAGGACTATATCTCCTTTCATGATTGTTTGCATCATAACATCGGCGATGTTTATATCTGACCGTTACCGTCAATGTTGCGAGCCACCACCTGGCTTGACGGGGGTCATTGGTATTTCTAGAATCGATTGAGCAATAATTTTCGAGAGGGCAGATGAAGTCGATCGGCATCGGACTGGCATCCCTGGGCATCATCGGGGTTTGCCTGGCATCGCTGCCGGCAGCCGTCCGGTTGGGGCTACTGGTCCTGGCGACCAATCCAAACCCCCGGCATCCACCGGCAGACCTCCTGGGCGAGGCGATGGGATGGGCGGTAATCGGGGCTCTCTCCGGCGCCGTCGGTGCGGTAATCGGTGAATCGGTTACCCTTCACCAGGAGGGCGGTTTCTTCGTAAGATACAAGGCACTGATTATTGGCAGCGGGGTGGGCATTGTTATCGCCGCCTTTCTGGGGATGAACTTTGCCGTTCTTCAGATGGACAGCGTGGATGGTCAGGCGATTACTTCGGTGAACCTGGGGATATTATCGGGCAGTGTCGTGGCAACCCTGGGAGCTATCGCCGGTGTAATTACCGGCGTCATTCTGAGGCGTTCGATTGTAGTGCTGATGTCTTGACGGAGGACACCTGACCGACTTCCGCAAGTAAGAAAGTAACCCCAGCAGTAACCCCAGCAGTAACCCCAGACGGGATTCGGACGGAAACCAGAGGTTTACAGGCGACCTCCGTCATACCGGCCCACGAAGTAGGGAGGTATCTTGCGATAGACCTGGATACGGTTGCGCTGGGAGTCCACGATGAAGATTCGGTCCTGGTCGTCGACGGTCACGCCGATTGGCCCGCGCAAGAACTTTTCCCTTTCCAGCCCCTGGGCGATTTCCCGCTCCAGACGCATCTCCGGGTTGGCGTTCAGCTTGGCCTCCCCCCATTTGGATATTGTAGCGTCTCCGGTTATCTGAGTAATGTACTGCCCATCGACATCAAAAATCTGGAGCCGGTCATTGTTCCAGTCGGCTACGTAAATCAGGCCCTCGCGGTCCACTGCGACGCCGGTGGGACGGCTGAACTCTCCATCTCCTTTGCCTGAAGTGCCGAACTTCATCTGAAACTTGCCGTCCTGACTGAATTTCTGAATGCGGTCGTTGCGCCAATCGGCCACATAAACGTCGCCGTTATGACCAATGGTTATGCCCCAGGGCAGGTTAAACTGGCCGTCGCCAGTGCCTTCCTGTCCCCACTTCATCAGGAATCGGCCGTCTTTGGTGAACTTCTGTACTCGGTTGTTACCGGTATCCACCAGATAAATGTTATCTTCCCGGTCGATGGCGATGCCCGATGGCTGGTCGAACTCACCGTCGCCTTGGCCCACTATTCCCCAGGAACCGAGCCAGTCACCATCCTTGGCGAAGATGGCGATACGGTTGAGCCATTCATCGGTCACGTATAGATTTTCTTCCCGATCCAGGGCAATGTCGGTGGGCCAGACCAGGGTACCCGGGGCGTCGGACTCACCAGTATCCATCAGATCGGCACCCAACCGGCCGCCGTTGCCAATCTCGCCGATGTAGTCTTCGCCCACGGTACAGACGGTGATCCGCTTGGAGTCGGCCCGGTAATCGTAGGCGCGGCTCACCACGTACATCACGTCCTCCGCGCCTCGGGCCACCGCCACCGGGTTTTTGAAGCCGGTCCCGGCCTCCTCGCCGCGGCCGATGGTGTGAGTGTAACGAAACGTTGCTCCTTGAACTTTAGTAGTCATTATTACCCCTTTGTAGTTCCGGGTTCTGATCAAGGGACCTCAGGTAAACTGGTACTCCTGGGTTGATACGATCAGCTGGAGCATTTGCCCGATCGAATGGGCAAATGCTTCGCTGCCAGTGTCCAGACGGCTGGCCGCCTGGAACTGGGACAAAAGGAGCTTTCGGGTATCCGCCATGAGACCGTAGCCCCCCAGCATCTCCAGGCACCCATCCACCTGGCGTTCTGCCGACACAGTGGGGCCTGCCGAAGCCAACCGGCGGATCATGGCCTGAATTCCCGGGGCCTTGACGCGTCCCATTTCACCGGCGGTAAAGTTGACGCGTTCCACCAGCGTGCCGCTATCGATCCATTCTCGGCCGGTATGCCACCCCTCGACGGTGGGAGGGTTCAGCAGGTCCTGGCCCATGTAGCGAATTTCCAGGCCGGCATCGTACATGCGGGGTCTGGGCCGGGCGAAATCTCCCACCAAACGGAGAGTACCGCAGACTACTTCGGCCGGGCTTTTCACCTTGGCAAACCGGGCGTTCTTGAAGGAGTCGGAATTGAACAGCACCCGCAGCATGGCCCGAATCTCATAGCCCGAACGGAAGTATTCATCCTCCAGCGCCTTGATCAGCTCCGGGTCCTGGGGTGGCGTGGTTTCCCAGGCTGGCACCTGAGGCTCATCGGCCACAAAGAAATCGTAGAGGTGCCTGGCGATGAACCGGGCGGTGGCCGGCTGCCTGGCGATTATGTCGATGATGTCTTGACCGTTGAAGTTTCCGGTCTCGCCCAGGAAGGTCTTGTCTTCGTCGATATGGTCCAGGTGGTTGTAGAGGAACTGGTTGTTGTACCGTCCGTAGGGATACCTGGGCATCCCGTTGGCGACGGTCCAACCGGTAAAGGCCTGAGCGCAGGCTTTCACGTCGTCCTCGGTATAGTTGGGGTGACCGTCCATGCCGACGCCCATGGAGAATAGCTCCAGCAGTTCGCGGCCCCAGTTCTCGTTGACGGCATCTTTGTGGCTGAGCTGGTTGTCCAGATAGTAGAGCATGGCCGGGTTGGTGGCCACTGCCAGCAGTAACGCGTCGAATTTGCCCAGACCGCCGGCCCGGAACCGGTCCAACTGCACCAGGATGTTCTGGGGGGCCATGCATTTGGAGTCGCCGACGCAGAAAATGCCGTGCCAGAAGAGGCAGATTTTTTCCTCTAGCTGACGGGGGGAATTCACCATCCGGTAGGTCCAGTACCCCTGGTTGGCCGCCAGATAGCCCATATCCCGCCACCCCAGGTACCGCTGCATCAGGTCCATATTCAGGTCAGGCTGCTCTTCAGGATGCAGCAGTTCTTCGACCGTGGCCTCATATCCTCTGGCCGCCCGCGCTTCTTGCTCCTCGTAAGAGGCGCCGAATCCGGCGCGACGCATCAGATGGGCCATCAAAGCAACATCGTTGTTGGACATATTATTCCTTTTTTTGGTGCCGCCTTCCGGGGATTATTCCAGCGCCCAATCCGGCCTTCTGGCCACTCCCGCTCCCGGGGCTTCCCTGAAAATTAAACGAAAATTAACCGCCAGAAGGATTCCAGGCTTGGGTAACCGATTGTGCTCCCAAGCCTGGAAAAACTTACGGACGCGGCAGGAAGATCAGGCCCTGGCGATAAAGTCCATCTTTTCGAAGCTGCCGTTGACCAGCGGCCTGGAGTCCAGACCCATCCAGTCTTCCAGCAGGGTAGCGTACAGGCCCCGGAAATCGTTGTTGAAGTGCAGGTTGCCCTCCAGCAGCTTGCCCGCTTCCAGGGAAGGATACTCTCCGTAGAAACCGCCCTTGACCCGATCACCAATCACGAAGGCAGCGCCACCGGAACCGTGGTCAGTCCCGGAGCCGTTGTCGTGTACCCGGCGACCGAACTCGGTGAATACCAGGAGCACCAGGTTGTCGCTGGCGTTGTGTTCCTTCAGGTCGTCGTAAAAGTCGCTGACCGTCTGGGCCACGTTGGTGCACAGGTTGGCGTGGGCCGACATCTGAGTGGCGTGGGTATCAAAGCTGTTGTAGGGAGCGGTGGTATAGAGGAACCGGGTCCCCAGGCCGGCGATATGCACCTGGGCGATGTTCCGCATATACTGCGACATGGAACTGGGGCCATACTCCACCGAAGAGGTGTACTTTTCCGGCGCGGTGGCCAGGATGTCCGCTCCAGCCAGCGCATCCATTCCAGTCTGCGAGAGGTACTCCAGCACCGGGCCCCGACCCATTGCCGGGGAGTACATGCGGGAGAAAATGTCCAGAGCCTGGGCCCGCTCCTGTTCCACCTCAATGCTGGTCAAAACACCGTAGGTCTCCAGGTTGCCAACCGAAGCAACGGGCACGCCGGGCGCCGACATCGCCCGGGGCAGGCCCCGCCCGAAATTTACTCCGGTCAGGACGTTATCTTTCCTGGGATCCAGTTCACGAATGGCCCGCCCGACCCAGCCTTCATCGGCCAGCTTTTCCGGCTCGCAAGTGTGCCAGATGTCCATCGAACGAAAATGGGAAAGGTTAGGCTTGGGATAACCCACGCCCTGAATAATGGCCACTTTTCCTTCGTCGAACAGCCTCTTGAAGGGCACCATGTTGGGATTAAAGCCCACCTGGTCGTTGATGGGGATAACCTGGTCTTCAGGGATCCTGATGTTAGGGCGGTTGTCGTAATACCGGGGATTGGAATACGGGACGATGGTGTTCAAAAAATCGTTGCCGCCCGATAGCTGCAGGACTACCAGGACGGGGTCTTTCTTGGTGCTGGTCATGTTTCCTCCAAGTTTGGGGCTATAATTGTCTGGGGCCATGGTCCGCATCCGCCATTGCTGGATGCAAACTGGTGGGCGGTTGCCAACCTCCCGCCATTAATCGTCAATCAATCTCTTGCAATCCCTAGTTGAACTGGTACTCCTGAGTGGAAACGATCAACTGGAGCATCTGACCAACCGACAGGGCAAACTCCCTGGTGCCAGTCTGCAACGTAGCAGCCGCTTGAGCGTGGTTCAGGAGCAAGCGGCGATTGTCCTCGCCAAGCTGGTAACACCCCAGGGCCTCCAGGCAGCCATCTACCAGTTGTTCCGCTGAAATCGACGGTCCCGCGGAACTTAACCGGTGGATAATGGCCTGGATTCCCGGGGAATCAACCCGGCCCATCTCGCCGGCCGCAAAGTTGACTCGCTCCACCAGCGTACCGCTGTCGATCCATTCTTTGCCGGTATGCCAACCCTCAACTGTGGGCGGATTCAACAGGTCCTGACCCATGTAGCGGATCTCCAGAGCCGGGTCGTAAATCCGGGGTTTGGGCTCGGTGAAGTCACCGACCACCCGCAGCGTGCCGCACACTATTTCCGATGGGTTTTTTACCTTGGCGAAGCGGGCGTTTTTGAAAGCGTCGGAGTTAAACAGGACCCGCAGCATCGATCTGATCTCGTACCCGGAGCGGAAGTATTCATCCTCCAACTCTGTGATCAACTCGGGATGAATTGGGGGCACGTGCTGCCAGGCCGGCACCTGGGGTTCATCGGATACAAAGTAGTTGGACAGGTGTCTGGCGATGAACCGGGCGGTGGCCGGTTGTTTGGCGATGATCCGGATAATGTCGTCCCCATTGAAGTTTCCGGTCTCGCCGAGGAAGGTCTTGTCGTCGTCGATATGGTCGTACCGGTTATAGAGGAACCGGTTGGCGTAGCTGCCATAGGGGTACCTGGGAATAGCGTTGGCGATGGTCCAGCCAGTGAAAGCCTGGGCGCAGGCTTTCACGTCATCCTCGGTGTAGTTGGGGTGGCCGTCCATACCCACTCCCATGGAGAACAGCTCCAACAGTTCCCGACCCCAGTTCTCGTTTACGGCTTCCTTGTGGCTCAACTGGTTGTCCAGATAATAGAGCATGGCCGGGTCGGTGGCCAGGTACTTCAGTAACTCGTCGAATTTCCCCAGTCCGTGGCTTCGGAAATTGTTCAACTCGATCAGGATTTGCCTTGCCCTCATGCACTTGGAGTCCCCGACGCAGAAAATGCCGTGCCAGAAGAGGCAGACCTTTTCTTCCAACTGTCGGGGGGAATTGACCATGCGGTAGGTCCAGTAGCCCTGGTTGGCCATAAAACCGTTCATGTCCCGCCAGCCATGCATATAGCGGTTCATAACGTCCATTTCCATATCGGGTTGCACTTCGGGGTGAAGCAGTTCTTCCACGGTGGCCTCATATCCTCGGGCCACGCGTTGTTCCAGTTCCTCGTAAGAGGACCCGAAACCAGCTCGACGCATCAGGTGAGCCATTAAAGCAATATCGTTGTCTGCCATGCTTATAAACTCCTATTGAATTTCTTCAGGTAGCTGTGCGTCAACTGGCACTCACCCGATTTTCCCAGACTCATTCAGGTCTGACACCCCCGAGGCCAGACCAAAGTACCGTATTATAACCGAAAAAAAATGTCAATGCTTTCAGTTCCCACCTCCAGGGCCAGGGCATCGCTAACGAAATATGGCGCCGCCCTATGGCGAACGTCCGGCAATTGCGCCACTCCGGTTTGCGTTGGGACTGGAGTTGGTAATAAATGGCGCCGACAGCCGCTGGTTACCCCCGGCTGGGTGGAAGGGGCAATGTAATACACCGCACCCGGGAGTTACCCAGGTGCGGTGTAGAGGCCTGCTGGCCGATTTACCAGGTTACTCGATTTATCAGGTTACTCAGTGAACTTCATGGTGTTGGTCCGGAGCCTGGGCGCGTACAGGGGTTCCCAGTCCAGGTTTTCGGCCAACCCGTAGACCAACTCCACCGCGATGAAGGGTATGAAGAGGTATTCGTCATGGATGAAATCCGAGATCTCCACCATGCGCTCGGTCCGCAGGTCACCGGTTGGGGTAGCCATAGCTACCACAATCTTCTCCCATTCATCCGGGAAACAGGCCATGGAACTGGTGTTCAAGCAGCCAACCCGCCGGCCGGCCTGCACCTGGGTATCCAACATTTCGTTGGAGGTGTTGGTAACCGTGGCGTTGGACGAAGCGAAGTTGGGGCCCGGAGGATCACGCTGGGCGCAGTCCCAGACGCCCTGGTAGCTTGCCTCATTGGCGAATCTGCCGCAACCGGAACTGGTAATCTCTTTCTGTCGGGTAGTATCCACGATCTGAAGCTCGGCGTTGACGCCCACTTCAGTCCAGTACTGGACGACCGCTTCCTGAAACTCCAGGTTCCGGCAGCAGTAGCCAGTGTGGGTGTTGATGGTTATTTTGTTGGCCGGATCATAGTTTGCTTCCTGGAGCAGCTCCCTGGCCCGGGCCGGGTCATAGGGATAGGGGGCCGAGTTCCGTTCAGTCAGCCCCACGGTACCGGGAGGATTTATATTTCCCCAGCAGGGCAGCCCATCCAATAGCGCATCGGTGATGGCCTGGCAGTCGATCGCCAGGTTAAGGGCCTCCCGGACCATCTTCTTTTTCAGCTCCGGGTGCCACATGGTATCCGGGATCAGCGCGAAAACCTCGGAGGTGCTGGACTGCTTCCATTTGGGCATGCTGGCCTTGTTTTCAAAGCCGATGTCGGCAGCCCAATCAGCTTCCCCAGTTTGGACCATGGCTACTCGGACCAGTTGCTCGCTCCGCCACAGGTTGGTCAGGTTCTTGATGTGGGGCGCCTGGCCGTCCACGATGGAGCTGTCGGGATTGGGTACGTAGTCCTCGTAGATCTCCATCGAGATGTCGATTCCGGGCCGCCATTCGACCAGCCGGTAGGGCCCAATGCTGTAAATGTGGAGGCCCCTTTCGTCCTCGGAGGCCGCCGCGTACCACGCCGGGGCCTGGAACCGGCTGAAGATCATGCTACGGGGCAAAATGGGGCACTCGTTGTCACAGACCACCTTCACGGTATATTCGTCCACAACCTCGGCGTGGATGGCGCCGTGGTAGTTAAAACTTTGTGAGGCGTTGGTTGGTTCGCCGTTCTGGTCGATGCCAATCTTGACCGTCTCGGCGTTCCACGGTTCACCGTTGTGGAACTTGACGCCCTCCCGCAGCTGGAACTCCCAGCTATTGCCGTCCAGTTGCTTCCAGCTATCCAGTCCGGACAGGCCCACCACCTGGAAGGTATCGCTGGTGATCCAGCTCAAGGGTTCATTGACGATCTCGTTACACACGGCGGTAAGTAGAGTTGCGTTACAGTTGGGGTCCCACGGATTTATGCTGCCCGGCTCGCCGGCCATGACGAATACCAGGGTGTCCTTGACGTCGGTAGAGGCCGGCTGCTGTTCCGCGGGCGCGGGTACGGCGGTCGGTGGGGAACTCAATGCCTGGGGTACCTCCTCCGGTAAGGCGGG
>DASTLM010000188.1:0-4635 GCA_035714945.1 Dehalococcoidia bacterium
AGGGCTGCCGGTTGAACCATTAGCCGGTTGATGAAAATCCCTTTCGACCATCCCCCTACCCCCTTCCTGACCAGGAGGGGGTAGAAATGGGCTCTGGGGGACACCCCCAGACCCCTGCCAAAGGGACTTCGCCCCTCTGGACTCCCCTTTTTCAGCACCCTGGTAGATCGTCTGACCAGATGGACCGGCGCGGAAGGCCTGAAGCTATATTATTTTCAGAGTCAACAACGCTGGAAGTTGCCTTTCGGATCTATTTGAATCCGGCGGCAAATTCCTCCTGGTCTGGCTTGCGCTATACTCTAGGGCATGGGCAAGCTTTACGTCGTTGGCACACCCATCGGAAATCTGGAGGATTTGACCCGCCGGGCGGCCAGAGTCCTGGGTCAGGTTGCCCTGATTGCCGCCGAGGACACCCGGGTCACCCGCCAACTGCTCAACCACCTGAATCTGCACGTGCCCTTGACCAGTTGCCACCAGCACAACTGGCCGGCCAAACTCCCGGTCATCTTGCGGACGCTGCAGGCGGGCGACGTGGCCCTGGTGACCGACGCTGGAATGCCGGCCATCAGTGACCCGGGCAGCGAGTTGGTAGCCTCAGTTGCCGCTGCGGGGTTCCCGGTGGAAGTGGTGCCGGGAGTGTCGGCGGTCACCACGGCGCTGGCTGCCTCCGGTTTGTCCGGCGATAGATTCCTGTTCCTGGGGTTTCTGCCCCGTCGCAACCGGGAGCGGCGGGCGCTGCTGGCCTCTACCATCCCTGCTCCGCATAACCTGGTAATTTTCGAGTCTCCCCACCGAATGGGCGCAACCCTGCTGAATTTGATGGAAGCATTGGGAGACCGGGAATTAGCGGTATGCCGGGAGTTGACCAAGCTGCACGAGGAGGTATTTCGGGGCACCATCTCGCAGGCCATCGAACACTTTGAGTCGCCCAGGGGTGAGTTCGTGCTGGTGGTGCGGGGCGCATCCGAAGCCGAATCCGCCGTTGCTACCGTAGCACCGGACCTGGTTTCGATCGAAAATACCCTGGCCCGGCTCCGGGAGTCGGGGGCCAGGGCTAGAGAAGCGGTGGCATCGGTGGCTGAATCGTCGAGTCTGACCAAGAAAGAGGTCTATAAGGTCTGGCTTCAGACCGCCCAGCGATGAATACCGGCAACGCCGGTGGGGCTGGTCAGACCCCCCTCATAACACCATCATGAGACATAACACCATCATGAGACATAACACCATCATGAGAAAGGAAGCTAACCATCAAAACATGATTGCTACGGTGCTAGGCCTTTCCGGCCGCCGGATAGGGCTGCTCTGCAATTTCGACCGTCAGAATCTCCAGCCGCTGCGCCGGGCGGGAGCCCTCACCGCCGGGCGCCACCGGGGAGGTCGCCAGGGTATCCAGGATATCTTCGCCAGTCAAGAGCTTGCCGAAGATGGTGTAGCTGGGAGGCAGATTCACCTGTCGGCCGTGGACAATGAAAAACTGGCTACCGTTGGTGTTGGGCCCGGCATTGGCCATCGCCAGCGTGCCCTTGACATAAGGACGCTTGACCTCTTCATCGGGGAATTTATAGCCCGGACCGCCGGTGCCGTCACCCTTGGGACAACCCCCCTGAATCATAAAGTCCCTGATCACCCGGTGGAAGCAGTTGCCCTGGTAGTACCCGTCCCGAGCCAGGAAGACAAAATTGTTGACCGCTCTGGGGGCCTCAGCCGGGAACAATTCCAGCGTCATGTCGCCACGAGCGGTCTTGATGGTGGCGGTATAGCGCATATTTGGGTCCAGAATCAGGCTGGGCGGGTTCTGGTACTGTTTCGGTGGCATATCTTTTCCCTTCTCAACGATGTACCCATGTAGTTTTATCATGTAGTTTTATCATGAAGCTATATGCTGAAGCTTTATGCTGAAGGTAGCCTGGGCCAGTCGGGATGTTGCCCAAACGACATTGGGGGCCTCGCCGGACGCGGAGGCCCCCAGGCAGGTCATTGAAGGCGCCCTCTACGCAGAGGGAGAACCGATGTTGCGCTACTGTTGTTGCGCTACCGTTACCCGTTTACTTGTAACTTTCGCGGGTCTTGCTCTCGGCCCAGGCCACTATCTTGGGCAGAGCCGCATCCACGTCGCGTTGGTCCAGATTGCGGGCCACGTTGGGAGCCTCGCACCGGAGCAGCATGACCGGCAAACGGTTCTTGATCTTGTCCAGCGCCCAGGGAACCGAACCGCCCTCTGCGGTGTAGTCCAGGTGAATCCGCTCGTTCTTTTTGATGGTGGCGTTGCGGTAATGGTAGTGAGGGTCGTACTTGAAGCAGTCCAACCGGATCAACTCTTTGTCCTCGCCGGGGATGTCGTTGCCGTAGACGTGAATGCAGATCCCCTCGTCGCCCTTTTCACCAACGCCGGTCCGGTACATCAGGCCGAAGGTCACTGCCCCCGCCGGAATCAGTTCCTCTGATCCAGCGACTGCCCCGCCCATCTGGGCATGCATCTGTTGCGTTGCCATTGTTCGGTACCTCCTCGACTAAGTTCTGGTCTGAACCTGGCGACCATCGGGCCGCCTGGCCTGATTATACTCCCAGGTACCGCCAGTTGGTCAATCCTGCGGCGCCTTCTATTTTGTTGCCGGTCAGCAATTGGCGTCAACGGGCGAATACCTGGAAATTCTCCGCCAGCCGATACGGGAAGATGAGAAGCAAAGATTGAGAAGGCCAGTTGCTGTTGCAGACCGGAGGGTCATGCCGTATTTCTTACTGCGGGGGGAAGGTATAATCAATAGCGGTACGTCCAGAGACAATCGGTCGAATTAGCCGCTACCAGCCGCCTGGAATGCGGTGGCTTTGTATCTGGTGGGGCCAGGTCCAGGAGGAGGCAGTTACCGATGAATTTGTTTGAATCGATGGGCCAGAGCGGACATGAGCAGTTAGCCGTCTGCAGCGATCCCGGTGTGGGCCTCAAGGCGATAATTGCCATCCACGATACAACGCTGGGCCCGGCCTGTGGGGGCACGCGGATCTGGCCCTATGAAACCGAGGCAGCCGCGATGATCGACGTGCTCCGCCTATCGCGGGCGATGACCTACAAGTCGGCGGCGGCTGACCTGCCCCTGGGCGGAGGCAAGGCGGTAATCATCGCCGACTCCCACACGCAAAAAACCGAGGCTTTGCTGCGGGCCTTTGGCCGCTTTGTCGACACGTTAGGCGGTAGATACCTGACCACCACCGACGTGGGCAGCACCGGGCATGATCTGGAGTACATTCGTCAGGAAACCAGGCATGTGGTGGGACTCCCCATCTCAGCGGGGGGCAGCGGGGACACTTCGATAATGACCGGGCTGGGCGTCTACATGGGGATTAAAGCCTGCGCCAAAGGAGTCTGGGGGAGCGATTCGTTGACCGGCAAGAAGATTGCCATGCAGGGCTTCGGCAAGGTGTCCTTTAATACGGCCCATCACCTGCTTAAAGAAGGCGCTCAACTGGTGGCGACCGACGTATTTCCCGAATCCATGGACCGGGCCAGGAGCATGGGCATTGAAGTGGTGGAACCCAAGAAGATATTTGACGTCGAGTGCGACGTTTTCTCACCCAACGCCCTGGGCGGGGTGATCAATTCCGACACCATACCCCGACTGACCTGTCGGATTGTTGCCGGCGGCGCCAACAATCAACTGCTGAGCGCCGCCGACGGCAAGGAACTCCACCGCCGGGGAATCCTCTATGCTCCGGACTATGTCATCAATGCCGGGGGCATTATTAACGTCGAGGCCGAAATCGGCTCGCCGTACAACCCGGAACGGGCCAGGGAGAAGACCGAGCGCATCTACGACATCATGAGTCGGGTGATTGAAGTCTCCCGGCGGGAAGGAATCCCTACCGCGCAGGCCGCCGACCATATTGCCGAAGCACGGATCGATTCAGTCCGCGGGATCAGAAGCATTTATCAAGGGCGGTAATATTGCTTTTTCCAGTCCTGATTTTCTGATCGCTGATCTGCTGCGACCCTCAAGGATTGCACCCATCACTAGCGCGGCGGAACACCAACCTCCTCCCATTCTCCTTTTGCTTCCCCGGATTGTTCCCCTTTACATAATGGTGTATCTACTGCCCTAGATAGGTGAGCCTCCTCTATTGACCGGTGAAGGACTCCATTACCATCAGGAGTAACAGGTTGGGTTGATGCGTCAGTCCAATTGCGGTGGCCCGTGATAGTGTCTGAGATATTGCTTGTGCCCTTGATTGCGAGGATATGGCAGAGTTCCCAGGGCCAGAGTGCGGGCAATGAGAGGTCTAGGATGTTCTGGTTGAAGCGATGCCCACGCTGCTCGGGCGACCTGTTCGAACAGGTCGACCATTATGGCAATTTCGTCACTTGCATGCAATGTGGTTTCAGTAAGGATGTCCACGATGATCTGGTAGACCCCGGTGCGGTCAGTTTGGACCCGGTTCCCCCTCCGGTAGTGCCCAGGTCCGAGGCAGGAAAGCGCCGTCGCCTGTCCCACGGGGGACGGCATTTTTCCAGGACCTTTTCCCGAGTGGACCATTCTCAATTTGGCACCGCCGCCTGACGCTTGAGCCCCAGGTCAGTCCCCGACCGTGGTCAGGCACCGTCCTACGTCGGTTGTGCTCGCTCCGGCTCCAGAGAATTCAGCA
>DASTLM010000189.1:0-12466 GCA_035714945.1 Dehalococcoidia bacterium
TTTGACCTGATACCAGGCGACCTTACCTTCTTGTATATTCCCTCGTATCTCCTTGACCTCGAACCAGTCCAGGCCCTTGATCGTCTGGCTAGCCCGCGCCAGGGCATTCTCAATTGCTTTTTCGGTGCTCTCAACCGAAGAACCAACCAATTCGATCACTTTATAGGTGTGCTCAGTAGTCATGCAATACCCCTTCACCCGGCGCCTCAAGCGCCAATCCGGGATTCCCCAGATCGAACCGGCTTTCCGGAATAAGTGGCGGCCAGGGACGGCTCAAACTATAAGACCACCATCCGGGCGTGTCAACAATCTCTGGAGTCGATTTTTCGGTGGTATTTTCATGATTTCTTCACAACGCCTGGCCCGCACTGCCACACGTCTTTCATTTCTGCCTGGTACCATGGGCCTCAGCCTGATATGCAAAGCGTAGTGCAGTGACTGATCCTATATCACGCAATGAACCCCCAAGGCTACTGCTGGTCGAAGATGATCAGGCGGTAAGACGAATGCTTCGGATGTCCTTGCGAACCGCCGGGTTCGAAGTAGCGGAGGTAACTAATGGCCGAGAAGCAATGCAACTTCTCCAGCACCAACCGCCCGAGGTGGTAGTCCTGGACCTGGGGCTACCGGACAACGCCGGGGGACAGGTCCTGCAGTGGCTGCGCCAGCAGGAGCAGGCGGTAAATGGCGGCGTGGCCTGGGTAGTCATTTCCGCTTTGGACCAACAAGAAGTAACCGAACGGCACGGGCCTCTGGGTGATCGCTTTATACCCAAGCCCTTTGACCCCTGGGATCTGGTCCGAACTCTGGAGCGAATCGGGTCTGAAACCAGATCAATCAAGGCGAAAAGGAATGAACCGTGATGTGGTTGAAATTCTGGCCCATCAAGGGGGCCACCGGATAAACCGACTGCGGGTATTATCGAGATTTTGGACCAACCGGAGATGACGACATGACCAACACAACCATTTATCCTATTCCAGGATATCCAACGGTTCACCTGACCGAAGACAGCGTCCAGATGACAATCCGCCCAATGCTTCCCTCTGATCAAGCAGCGTTGCTGGACTTCTTCAGGAGGATTCCCCAGGAAGACCGCTTCTATCTGAAGGAAGATGTGACCTCTCCCAGGGTCATCGAGCGGTGGGCCCAATCCTTGGACTACAGTAGAGTGCTGCCGCTATTGGCCATCCTGGATGACCGGATTGTGGGAGACGGCACTTTACATCACCGCCGGGCTGGAGCCCGCCAGCACATCGGCGAAGTACGTATTGTTGTTGATCCGGCCTACCGTAATCGCGGCGTGGGTCGGGGCCTGCTGTACCACATCATCGATATCGCCGGGGGTAAAGGTCTGCAGAAACTGATGTTTGAAGTGGTGGCGGATGTGGAGGAAGCCGCCAGGCATACTGCCCAACTCCTTGGATTCGTACCGATGGCCGCCTTGCCCGGTCACGTGCGTGATTACTGCGGCGAAACCCATGACTTGATAATCATGGAAAGACGTCTGATGAACCCGGCAATGTCGGCCGACGGGGAACTATTGAATTACCACCCAGTATTCTAACCAGGTACTGAAAAAGGGGGGTCCAGAGGGGTGAAGCCCCTTTGGCAGGGGTCTGGGGGTGTCCCCCCAGATACAGTTTCCACCCCCCACAGTCTTTTGACCTGGAGTGTATTATAATCTCACTAAATTGGATGGGGCAGGTCGTTGAATGAGCTCAGATTGTCCCGACCTTGACGTGAATTCCCAGCAGGTTGTGATCGATGGCGAAGGCTTGCAATCTCTACTGGCTGCCCTGAAAGGCGCTGGGTATGTGGTAGTCGGCCCCACGGTCCGCGACGGTGCCATCGTCTACGATCGGTTGGCCTCGGTCCAGGACCTACCCATTGGCTGGACTGATGAACAGGCCGGAGGTCACTACCGCCTCCGGAAACGGGACGACGGCGCCTGGTTTGGCTACGCCGTCGGCCCTCATTCTTGGAAGAAGTTTCTATTTCCGTCGTCGTTGAAATTGTGGAGCGCCCAACTGAAGGGGAAAGACTTCAGAATCGACGCCCCGGAACCCGACGATACCAGGTACGCGTTCATCGGCGTGCGTTCCTGCGAGATGCACGCCATCGCCATTCAGGACCGGGTGTTCCTGAGAGGCCAGCACGGCGACCCCAATTACCAGGCGATACGGGAGAAGGTTTTTATCGTGGCGGTCAACTGCGGGCAGGCCGGCGGCACCTGCTTCTGCGTATCGATGAATACCGGCCCTGGTGCGACCTTCGGCTACGACCTGGCATTAACTGAAGTTGTCGACCGGGAACGGCATTACTTTGTGGCTGAATCGGGCACTCAACCGGGCCGTAATATGTTGTCACTGATTCGGCAACGGCCAGCTGAAAAGTCTGAGGCGCAGGCCGCCAGGGAGGTGGTAGACCGCACCGCCCGGAGCATGGGCCGGCAGATGAATACCACCGATATCAAGGCCTTGCTGTACCGCAACTACGAGAACCCGGCCTGGGATAAAGTCGCCAAC
This sequence comes from Dehalococcoidia bacterium, assembly GCA_035714945.1. GTDB lineage: Bacteria > Chloroflexota > Dehalococcoidia > Lucifugimonadales > UBA3495 > Casp-Chloro-G3. The sequence continues at coordinate 2,529 of DASTLM010000189.1, forward strand.
CGTTGCCTGACCTGCGCCAATTGCACCATGGTCTGTCCCACCTGTTTCTGCAGCACAGTGGAAGACACTTCGGACGTGACCGGGCAGACCGCCCAGCGCACCCGGGTGTGGGATTCATGCTTCAACGTAGACTTTTCCTACCTTCATGGAGGCAGCGTTCGCCCCTCCGGTAAATCGCGTTACCGGCAGTGGATGACCCACAAGCTGGCCAGTTGGATTGACCAGTTCGGCACATCGGGATGTGTCGGCTGTGGCCGGTGCATCACCTGGTGTCCGGTGGGGATCGACATTACCGAAGAGGTGCGCTTGATCCGCGAAAGCGAGTCGAGTAGCCAGGGGGCCTGAAATGCAGATGCAAACGCTGGAACCAATTCTGTCCCAGCACCCCTTCTTCCAGGGGATTGACCGCCAATACCTGGCCTTGCTGGCGGGATGCGCCTCCAACGTGGTATTCCATCCCAATGAACACCTGATGCGCGAGGGAGAGCCAGCCAACCACTTCTACATCATCCGGCAGGGGAGAGTATCCATCGAAATCGCCGCGCCCGGCCAGGGCGCCATTCCCCTGCAAACGGTGGGCGAAGGCGAAATTCTGGGCTGGTCATGGATTGTGCCGCCATACCGCTGGCACTTCGACGGTCGGGCCATCCAACTGACCCGGGCCATCGCGTTGGACGCGGAGTGCCTGAGAGGCAAGTGTGAAGCAGACCACGATCTGGGCTACGATCTGCTCAAGCGGTTCGCCATTGTGATGGCGCAGCGGATGAGCGCGACCCGTTTGCAGTTGCTGGACCTGTATGGCGTTAACGACACAGCCTAGCCTGAAAGCGACCGAGACCGGGGGGAACCCGATGCAACCCAGATTGTATCGCGTAACCCGGGTGCGTCGGGAGATTCGCGACACCTGCACTCTGGATATGGAACCCGCCGACGGTTCTCCAATCCCGGGATTTACTCCCGGCCAGTTCAACATGCTGTACGTCTTCGCCGTCGGTGAGGTGCCCATTTCCATCAGCGGCAGCCCCCAGGCGGGCAACCAGCTGGTGCACACGGTGCGGGCGGTGGGTGCCGTCAGCCGGCGAATCTGCTCGCTCAAGAAGGGCGACCTGCTGGGAGTTCGCGGCCCCTACGGCAGCCACTGGCCGGTGGCGGAATCTTCGGGTAAGGGCTTGATTATTGCGGCGGGGGGCATTGGACTGGCCCCCCTGCGCCCGGTGTTATACCAGGTGCAAGCCCAGCGGGAAAGTTTTGGCCAGGTGATCCTCCTTTACGGCGCCCGCAGCCCTTCCGACATCCTTTTTCCCCGAGAGCTGGAACGGTGGAAGTTGGCCGGAGTGGAGGTGAAGGTCACGGTTGACCGCAGCGCCGCCGGCTGGAGCGGCCCGGTAGGAGTGGTTACCTCCCTGATACCCCGGCTGACCTTTGACCCTCTGAACGCCGTGGCCATGATCTGCGGCCCCGAAGTTATGATGCGTTTTACCATCGTCCAATTGAACCAGCGGGGCGTAACCGACGACCGAATCTTCATTTCCATGGAGCGTAACATGAAGTGCGGCATCGGTTTCTGCGGCCACTGTCAGTACGGCCCCAGCTTCATCTGCCAGGATGGCCCGGTCCTTCCCTTCAGCCGGGTCAGGAACCTGTTTGGCGTCAGGGAGGTCTGATTTGACCCGTAAGCCGAAGCTGGCAGTGTGGAAGTTCGCATCCTGCGACGGGTGCCAGCTCAGCCTGCTGGACCTGGAGGACGATCTGCTGGACATTGCCGGGCAGATTGAAGTTGCCAACTTCGCTGAGGCTTCGCGGAAGGTGGTCAGGGGGCCCTATGACCTGTCGTTGGTCGAAGGGTCGATCACCACACCCCACGACGCTGAACGCATTCAGACGGTGCGCCGCCAGTCCAGGTTCCTGGTGACTATCGGGGCCTGCGCCACTTCCGGCGGGATCCAGGCGTTGCGGAACTTCGCCAAGGTCAAAGAGTTCATTGCCATCGTGTACGCCACACCGGCCTACATCTCCACGCTAGCTTCATCGACACCCATCGCCGATCACGTGAAAGTGGACTTCGAACTGCGCGGCTGTCCGATCAACAAGTACCAGCTCCGGGAGGTCGTCAGCGCCTTCCTTATGGGCCGAAAGCCCGGCATTTCCTCGCAGAGCGTTTGCGTCGAGTGCAAGCGGCAAGGCCAGGTCTGCGTCATGGTGGCCCAGGGAACCCCCTGTCTGGGGCCAGTGACTCATGCCGGGTGCGGGGCCATCTGTCCCAGGTACCACCGGGGCTGCTACGGCTGCTACGGACCCAAAGAGACCACCAACACGGCTTCGCTTTCCGGCTGGTTCACCCGCCTGGGAGTCAAAGACCAGGCGGTGGACCGGGCCTTCCAGACCTTCAACGCCAACGCCCCCGAATTCCGTCGGGAGGGGGTGGCCCGTGCCGAGTAAGACCATCCGCGTCGATTACCTGGCGCGAGTCGAGGGAGAGGGTGCGCTGTACCTGCGGATCCGCAACGACCGGGTTACCGAAGTTCAGCTGAAGATATTCGAGCCGCCGCGATTCTTCGAGGCTTTTCTGCGGGGCCGGGAATATACCGAGGCCCCCGATATTACCGCCCGCATCTGCGGCATCTGCCCGGTGGCCTACCAGATGAGCGCCTGCCATGCGATGGAAAATGCGCTGGGTATCCAACCGGAGGGGCCGTTGCGGGAACTGCGCCGCCTGATTTACTGCGGCGAGTGGATCGAGAGCCACAGCCTTCACGTCTATATGCTGCACGCTCCCGACTTTCTGGGCTATCAGGATGCGGTGAGCATGGCCCAGGACCATCCTGAAGTAGTGCGAGACGGACTGCGACTGAAGAAGACGGGCAACGAAATTGTCCGGGTCATCGGCGGACGGGAGATACACCCGGTCAACGTTCGGGTCGGCGGGTTCTACCGGGTACCCACCCGGCGCGAGCTGGAGCCGCTGGCCGAAGAACTGCGCCAGGCCAGAGAAATCGCCCTGGCAACGGTGCGCTGGACGGCGGGTCTGCCGATGCCGGAATTTGAGCAGGACTATACTCTGGTCTCGCTGCAGCATCCCACCGAGTATCCCTTCAACCAGGGCAATATCGTGTCCAACCGGGGGTTGGACATACCGGTCAGTGCCTATGACGACCACTTCCGGGAAGAACACGTCGAGCGCAGCAACGCCCTGCACTCGGTGCTCAACGGTCAGGGTGCCTACCTGGCCGGGCCGCTGGCCCGCTACAACCTCAATTTTGACCGACTCTCGCCCCTGGCCCGGGAAGCGGCGCGGGAAGCTGGGCTGACTGGGACTTGTCTCAATCCCTTCCGCAGTATCGTGATTCGCAGCGTGGAAATTCTGTACGCCTGCGACGAAGCTCTCCGGATAATCGAAGACTATCAGCAACCCGACCATTCCTGGCTCAAGCCCGAACCTCGGGCGGGTACCGGTTACGGCTGCACCGAGGCGCCCCGGGGCCTGCTGTACCATCGTTACACGCTGGATGATCGGGGACTGATTCAGGACGCCAGGATCGTGCCGCCCACCTCGCAAAACCAGAAGCAGATCGAAGATGACCTGCGGGCCTATGTTTCGAAACGGGTCGCTCTGTCCAAAGCTGAGCTAACCTGGCAGTGCGAACAGCTTATCCGCAACTACGATCCCTGTATCTCCTGCGCCACCCATTTTCTGGACTTGACGCTGGACCGGGAATAGTCATGTCTGAGGACCAGGTATTAGTCATCGGCGTGGGCAATGAGTACCGGGGCGACGATGCGGTCGGCCTGGTGGTGGCGGGGCGGCTCATGCAATTGCGTTTGCCGAACGTGGCTGTAAAGCTTTGCCCCAATGGCGGTCTGAGCCTGATCGACGCCTGGCAGGGCTCGGAGTCGGTGATAATTGTGGACGCAGTCCGGGGCGCCGGGGTTGCCGGCGGTATCGTCCGGGTTAATCGGCAGGACCTGGACCGCCTCGCCGGTATCGGGACGGTCTCCAGTCACGGATATGGCATTGGGGGGGCGGTGAGAATCGCCCGAGCCCTGGGGGTTCTTCCCGCCAGACTGATAATTTATGGAATCGAAGCCCATGATTTTGAACCTGGCTCCGCCATCTCTCCTGAAGTCGCAGCGGCGATTGATCGGGTAGTCCAACTCATCGCCGAGGAGTTGAAATGCACGAGTCTGGCCTGGCCAGAGACATTGTCCGCCGGGCAGTGCGGGAGGCCGAAGGGTGCCGCGGCGCACGAGTCTTGGCCCTGCACATCGTCATGGGAACGGAAACATATGTCGACCGGGAGGCGCTGGCCCTTGGAATTGACGCGGCCTCCCAGGGCACTCTAGCTGAAGGGGCCACGGTGCATTTCACCGAAGGGTCAGGCAGCGGTGTGGTGCTCGAGTCAATTCAGGTTGGGGAGGTCTAGCCATGTGTGCTGCCACACCCGCCCGGGTGGTCCAGCGGGTCTCAGCGGAACGAGCGCTGGTCGAGCAAGGGCCGATGCGGCGGGAGGTGAATGTAATGCTGGTGCCCGATGTTGAGGTCGGGGACTATGTACTGCTGAACCTGGGCGTTGCGGTCCAGAAACTGACCGAACCGGAAGCCCGGGCAGTCCTGGACCTCTGGCGGCAGATCCGCCTCTCGATGGCCCAAGATTCGAATTAGCCGGAGCAAGAACTATGAACCGCTCGCTGGTAATGAAAGGCACCTATCTGGCCCTGGCGACGGCCCTGATCAGCGGCGTATCGGTTTACGTCAACTCCTTCGGAGTCAAGCAGGTGCCCGACCCCTTTGTTTTCACCACCGTCAAGAACCTGCTGGTCGCGGTGGGTCTGGTCGCCCTGGTGCTGCTGCCGGGGGCACGGCGAGAATTGCAGAGCCTGACTCGAAAACAATGGTTGGCCCTGCTCTTCCTGGGTCTGGTTGGCGGCAGCGTACCCTTCCTGCTGTTCTTTTATGGACTGAGTCAGGCCACCGCGCCCAGCGCTGCCTTCATCCACAAAACCCTGTTCATCTGGGTGGCGATTCTGGCAGTGCCGTTGCTGGGAGAACGGATTGGCAAGCTGCAGTTGCTGGCTCTGGCAACCCTGGTCATCGGCAACCTGGCCCTGGTGGGCCGCCCGGCCCAATGGGGCTGGGGACCGGCCGAGCTATTCGTGCTGGCCGCCACCCTGCTGTGGGCCGTCGAGGCGGTGGTCGCCAGGCGCCTGATGGCCGGCATCAGCCCCCGCACCGCCATTCTGGGCCGCATGGGATTCGGTGCCATCGTCATGCTGGGATTCCTGGCGGTCACCGGGCGAACGGATGCGGTTGCCGCAATGAGCGGCATCCAGTGGTCCTGGGTGCTGATCACTTCGATATTCCTGTTGGGTTACGTCACCGGTTACTACCACGCCCTGAAAAACGCCCCAGCCACCCTGGTCGCCAGCGTTCTGGTATTGGGTTCGGTGGTCACGTCGCTGCTGCACGCCGTGTTCAGCGCCAGGAACTACTCTCCAGAGCAGGTTTTCGGATTCGGAGTCATTCTGGCGGCGACCGCGTTATGGGTCTACATCGGGCTGCGACTACGCCGGCAAGAACCAGATTATCTGGCCCTGGAGGTGATCGATGCCGGACGGTAGGTTGCTATTCGCCCATTACGCCCTGATGCCCAATCGTCTGGGCTACTGCGGCGGCAGCGACAGTCAGACCCTGTTCGACTATTGTGTCGCCCACGAATCCGATGCCGGCATGGACTCGTTGATTCACCAGTTTCAGGCGGCCTACCCCTATCTCAAGTTTATCGCCCAGTCCAACGGCATCGCCGACCCGCTGGACCCCAGGGTAGTGGAGGCCTATTGGTTGGGCAATGATCTGCTGGCCAGGGTGACCATGATTGATTTCCACAATTACCTGAAAGAGCAGATCGGTCCCCGGGTTCCGGAGAAGGCGTTGCGGCACCTGATTGGCAAGGCCCCGGCCGGGGCGCGTCCCCACCACAGCTTCCACGTGCTGGACGTTTCCATGCGCACCGGGGCCCTGCGCGAGAGCCTGGACGATCTGGACCGTTGCCGGATCAGTTGGGCGGCGGTGCGGAACGTGGATGGCGACAGCCTGATGGTAAGCCACCAGCCCCTGGTCTTTGACCAGGGGAAGCTCACCCTGGGCGGGCCGGAAGACCGGCGGGTATCCTATCGGGTACACGGCCGTGGTTACCTGACTACACCCCAGCCGGGGGACGTGGTTGCGGTTCACTGGGACTGGGTCTGCGATGTGCTGACGCCGGATAAAGCTGCCGCCCTGGAACTCCAGACCCGCTACCACCTGGCCATCGCCAACCAGACATTGTGGTAAAAACTCGACCGCTACCTGGGGACCGATAACGGCGGCTGCACAATGGCAGAATCGCGGCAAAGTTCGGGGCAAGCACCCCTTGAAGTATTTACCGTGCCGCCCCAGTCAGCACTTGGCCAGCTTCGTAAATCTGCCACCAATTAGAAATTCTGCAACATACAGGTTCCCTTTATCGTCCACCGCCAGACCATGAGGACTGTTGAAATGACCGGGTCTGAGAAGATTAGTCGGTACGATGTCGCCGCGGTCGTTCTTGTTATTGGGCCAACCGTCAACGTTGCAAACTTCCTCGTTAGCCCCCAGGTAGCCAACCAAGTTGTCTTCTATATCGGTGATGGCAAGTCTGGCCCGCAACTCCGCAATTACCAGAAAGCCAGCATGAGTGACAAAGCCGCTGGGACTGGAGAGAAAACCCATCCCAAAGGCACGTCTGAAATTACCCTCCAAGTCATATACCTGGACCCGGGCGTTGCTCCGGTCAGCGATATACAACTCCGGCTCTGCTTTGCGCCGGTCAATAAATATAGCGTGGGGAGTGCTAAACCGGCCAGCTTGACCTTCTTCGCCATTGATACTATCTAAATAATTACCAGACTTGTCGTAACGGTGGACATAGCTCTGACCATAGCCGTCAGCGAACCATATGTCACCGTTGCCACCGTGCCGCTCCTCGTTGACCGCCACCGAAGTAGGCATATAATTCCCTTGCCGATAAATCGCCAGGTCCGGACGCTGGAGGGTCATTATGGCCTGGCCGTCCAGGGTGGTCTTTACAACCTGGCCCGACACCGGCCCATTGCCTGCTTGATACTGATAACCCAGGGTGGGATCTCTCTTTCGCCCGCTATCCGCGAACCAGAGGTATTCGGACTGCCCCTCCCTCACGACGGAAATGCCATGCCCCTCGGTCAGTTGGCTGTCCCAGGAGCGTACCAGCTTACCGTCCGGGTCAAACACCAGCACTTTAGGATCTCGATGATGGAAGGTTACCACCTCTCCTGACTCGGTCACCGCGATCCCATGGTGCGCCCAGCCCACCAGGGCGCCACCGGTGGGCGGCAGCTGCGCCCAGTTCTCAATCCATTGGTAGGTATTTACACCGCTGCCGATGCGCATCCCTGGGACTCCTGTCAGAAACAAATTGGTGATGGAAACTAATTACGGTATAGCGATCTACCTGAAGGAATCAAGGTTTCAAAATGACCTTGGTATAACCTTCAATTCGCTTGTCGAACTTCTCATAGGCAATGGGAGCGTCGTACAACGGCACCTGGTGGGACACTACGAAACTGGGACTGGCCTTCCCGGCAATAATCAGGTCCCTCAGGTAGGCGTTGTAATGTTTGACGTTGCACTGGCCAGTAGCCAGTTTCAGGCCTTTTTCAAATAGCCGCCCAAAGTTAATGGAGAGCGCGCCCCTTTTTGCGTTCTCGTCAACCCCACCGGGGTCGGCAGGCACGTAGAGGCCGGGAATGCCCAGAGCGCCGGTGGCATTGACCACTTCGATCATCTGGTTCAGAACTATGTTAGGAACCTCGTCCTGTTCACCACCAGCCGCCGAAGAGCCGGGCGCGCAGGCCTGATAGCCAACCGCATCTATGGCCTTGTCCACCCCATTCCCCTGTCGCCGCTCCTTGATCTGTTGTACGGGATCAGCCTGGTCAAAATTGATGGGGATAGCCCCTACCTGGGCAGCCTTTTCCAGCCTCTCCGGAACGTGGTCAATCGAGTAGACCTCGGCGGCCCCTCGGATCAGGCAACTATAGACCGCCATCAAACCCACCGGACCCGCTCCAAAGACAGCCACACTTTCTCCTGGACTGACATCGGCTAGAGCTGCCCCATGATAGCCCGTCGGGAAGATATCGGCTAACATGGCAAAATCCGATTCGTGCTCTTCGCCAGAAGGCAGGGGCAAACAGTTGAAGTCAGCGAAGGGGACCTGGAGGTATTCCGCTTGTCCGCCCCGCCACGGTCCCATGGCTACGTAGCCGTAAGCGCCACCGGAAAAACCTGGGTTGACCGTGGCGCAAAAGCCCGTGAACCCCCTCTGGCAATTTTTACAAAACCCACACGCCACATTGAAAGGCAGTACCACCCTATCCCCCACTTTAAGCGTCTTCACTGCCGAGCCAATTTCCTGAATCACTCCCAAATTTTCATGACCAAAAATGATCCCGGGCTCAGCAGCAGTTCTCCCCTCGTACATATGCAGGTCAGATCCACAGATACAGGAAGACGTAATCCTGACGATGACATCATTAGGGTGTTGGATTTCCGGGTCCCGCACATTCTCCACGGCGACTCTGAATGGACCTTTATACACGACGGCCTTCACGGATACCCCCTTGCTATGAACGATCGCTTCTAGATGTATCGTATCCTGAGCTGGTCGAAGGACAGATTTTCCCAGAACCTTCCGAGCATGCCTGGCATAACCTGATTCTCTCAACTGCTCAAAGGCTATCTCCTTTGGAATACCTGGACACGGCTGCGGTTCGCTTCAATGACATAAAGCCGACCCTCCTGGTCCAACCTGACTGACACCGGGCCCCAGAAATAGGGCTCCGTCTGAGAGGAAATGTGGTGGGGGCTGTTGAGATGAGGGGGTAGCTTGGGGATCAGGTTAGCCATGTTTCGCGTCTCTTTCTCGTCCGGGTTGACCGCGAAGAATTCCTCTGCCCACCTGGAGAGGGTGGCTTGACCCCGGCGACTCAACCGAAAGTCGCCCTCGGGACCCAAGACCTGCACCCGCTGGTTTCCCCAATCGGCCACGTAGATGTAACCCTCTGGATCCACAGCAACCCCAGAGGGCCGGTGGAATTGGCCGTCACCAACCCCGGATTGGCCGAAACTGGCTATGAACTCCCCCGTTGCCGAGAATTTCTGGATCCGGTCATTGCGCCAATCCGCAACATACACCTGTCCCGCCGAATCAAGGGCCACCCCCCAGGGCATATTGAATTGTCCTGGACCGCTACCTGCCTCGCCCCAGTGGGAAATGTATTCGCCATCAGTGGTGAATATCTGAACTCGGTTGTTGTGTTGGTCAACGACATACACCTGGTTTCGGGAGTCGATGGCAATTCCAGCCGGTCCGTTGAGTTCACCCTTCTCTTTGCCGAAGGAACCCCACCGTTTCAGGAAGGTGCCGTCCAGGTTGAAGATCGAAATCCGGTGGATATACTCATCAGTGACATACAATCGCTCCTGGCAGTCCAGGGCCAGCGCGACGGGTAATGTGAACTGTCCGTCGCCAGCGCCGTACCCTTTTCCGAATTCTCCGAGATATTCCTCATCGTCGAAGGTCACCATTCCGATGCGGACCAGTTCTGATTGCCCGGCGGCAGCCCGGCTCAGGACAAATAAGCGTTCGTCCTGGCTGATCACCAGATCGTAGGGATTGGCGAACCCCCGGCCCATGGCATTACTCAACATGCCAATGGTTTTGACGTAGTCTAGCGTAAAAGTCCTGGTATCAACCTGCATACTTAGTTGTGTACCTCCCACTGGAGTTAGCCGGTCTGTATAGTGGCGGGCCATTGCGTTTTACCGAGCCAACTTTATTCACCCGGGCTCTGACTCTTGACGGTAACCCTCTTTTCACGAA
>DASTLM010000190.1:0-2563 GCA_035714945.1 Dehalococcoidia bacterium
AACCCTGCCAGGTCGCCGTCCAGCACCGCTTCCGGATTGGTGCTTTGATAGTTGGTGCGGTGGTCCTTGACGGACTTGTAGGGATGCAGCACGTAACTGCGAATCTGGTTGCCAAATTCCGGCGCAACTCGCTGGCCTCGCAGCTTGGCCAAGTCTTCGGCCCGTTGTTTATTCTCCAGATCAAGAAGCCTGGCCCGTAGAATCCGCATGGCATATTCCCGGTTCTGGTGCTGGGAGCGTTCCGTCTGGCAGGTGACCACCACTCCGGTGGGAAGATGGGTTAGCCGGACCGCTGAGGCAACTTTCTGCACATTCTGCCCGCCAGGACCGCTGGAGTGGAAAAAGTCCATCTTGATGTCATCCTGCCTTACCTCAGCCTCGGATTCCTCATCCAGGGCCGCTGGCAGGACTTCCACATCGGCAAAGGAAGTATGCCGCAGATGGTTCGGGTCATAGGGGGAAAGACGCACCAGCCGGTGCACGCCTCGTTCCGATCTGAGATAGCCAAGGGCATAGCTCCCGCCGATCTCCAGGACCGCACCCCGCAAACCGGCCTCGTCGCCGTATGACAGGTCCATGACTTGAACTGGACGTTTCGACTCCTCGGCCCAACGGGTGTACATGCGCAGCAACATCTCAACCCAATCTTGGGAGTCCGTGCCGCCCGCCCCAGCATGTATGGTCACAATAGCCGGACGGTCATCGAAAGGCCCGGAGAGCGTCAGGTTAATCTCCTCCCGGGCGATGGCCTGGCTTATATCACGGGCCTCGGCTTCAAGTTGTTCCTGGTAGGAGTAGTCATCGTCTTCAATAGCCAGTTCGGCCAACTCCAGGGCGGATGCGGCCTGCGATTGAAGGTTCCTCCAGAGGCTTACGGTGTCTTTGAGCCCGCCCAACTGCTGCATGTAACGCTGGGCCTGTCGCGGGTCGTCCCAGTAACCGGGGATCGCCGCCTCTTGTTCCATCCGAGCAATGGTAACTTCTTTAGCAGCGAGGTCAAAGACGCTCCACCAGAGAATCTATCTTCTCAACCAACGCTGTGAGGTCCTGTTTTAACTGGTCCATAATCCTGCCTTCTTCGCCGATGGGTGCGTCTCTGAATGGCCTTGGGTTAGTTTATATTATCCCAAAAATGAGGGACTTCACGCCAATTGGGCGGCCCGCTGGCGCATCTGGTCCAGACGGGACAAATCATTGATGGACGAAAACAGGGTCGTGGCCGATAGTACCTTGCTCGACTTGTCCGGGAAATCCCCATAACGGACCTTACTGGCCTTGGTCCGTTCCTCCAAATATGCCCGTCCCTTGATGATCGCCTGGGTAAAGAGAAACTCGGGCCGGCCATAAGTAATCAGGGCTGCATTCTTGGAACCGGCGATGTTACAGGGGAAAGTCAGCGAATTGGTCTCGGTACTGGCCTGAATGATGCGCTCCAGCTCGTCGGAGTCAGGCTCAATACCGCCCTTCCAGAACTCCGCCTTGAGCCGTATCCTCTCTCCTTTGTATCCAATGGTGGACACATCGCCGTCAGTGCCGAGAGTAGCAATGATTTCTGAAGAGTTGAACACTTCCTGTGGCGCCGGGCGTACTTCACCGGCGCTGAGCAAAGTGGTTATCCGCTCGGCCAGATTATGGTTGATCCGCTGGTACATCTGCTCAATGGACTCGCGGACGTCCATTTGCTGCTCATACTGCTGGTTGTCCACCAGCATAATGTTGTCAAAGCGGCGCCGCCACCACTCGAAGCTCCGCAGGGTGTTGGAAAGTTGCAGGGCCTCCTTGTCTGGCGGCATGTCGGTGGTGGAAGGCAGTAAACCAATACCGTAGACCGGCTTGTTGTAGGTCTCTTTGAGTTCCCTGGCGAGGATGCACGAGCCACCGGCCCCGGTGCCGCCGCCCATACCGCCGGCAATCCAGAAGGCCTCCGGGTCAAACCGGCGGTTATGAACGTCGATAACATCCATCATCTGGGACACTGCTTTCCCGGCGATATCCGCCGCCATCTCAATGTCCCCACCGACGCCCCGGCCCCGGTGCTTGTACCTGCCGATCAGCAACTTTTGCGGGATATGGTTCAGGTCGGCCAGGTCGGCCTCTTCGGTGTTGATGGCGACGGCATCGTAGAACTTCCTGTCGAGGCCCATCAGAGTGTTGACGACTTTGCCACCGGCCTGTCCAAAACCGATCCAAAGTATCTTCATCTCTGGCCCCTCCCTTGGTTTCTGAATCCCCTGGATTTGCATAAAGTTTATCAGGTTATGTAATTCAAGCTTTGCATACTTGGTACGGCTCAGTCAAGTTGAGCATAAGTGGCAATTTATTGAGAATTTGCATTCCCGCTGGTAGATCCAGTTCATTGTTATGTCAAGTCATCGGTGAGGTTATCGCCGCACCGCCTGGGTACCGGAAGAATTCTTTGGTAGAATATGGCCAATAGGAAACCAGCTTGATCTGGTAGAAGGCGCGTCAACTGAAAGAACGCCGCGCGGTCGGTCGGGACCGTACCGTAGGTCGATGACCAGGGGTGGAGCTTGCGTCATCCATTCCTCGCGTTTATGATGAA
>DASTLM010000191.1:0-2325 GCA_035714945.1 Dehalococcoidia bacterium
GGGAGATGCCATACGGGCAATGATGCTCAGCATGTCCCGGGAGTTGTACGTCGCGGTGGTCTGGGAGGATGGCCGCTACTCGATCAGGGTGCCCAACCAAAAAGCAGGGGCAGCCCACGTTACCTACCAGCAACTCTCCAACAAGGTGCTGGACCTGCACAGCCACCCCACCATGTCCGGACGGTTCAGCGGCATCGACAACCGAGACGAAGTGGGGTTTCAGCTGTACGGCGTCATCGGACATCTGGACCACTTGATTCCCGAGTACTCCTTTCGCTTAGGGATGTATGGCCACTTCAAACCCTTGGGCATTGGCGATGTATTCGATGGCTACCGGTAAAAAACGACGTAAAGGAGGAATTGATGTATACCCTCAGGCCAGAGCATGTGCAGTACCAAAAAGGGGTAGTTGTCGTGGGCTGCGGCGGGACCGGAGGGTTCGTGGCGGAAGGCCTGTGCCGGCTGCTGCCCCGCGACTACACCCTGGTGCTCATCGATGGCGACCTGGTGGAGCCGGCCAACCTCCAACGGCAAAATTTCTATACCGAAGACCTGGGCCGGTACAAATCTCAAGCCCTGGCCGAGCGCCTGGCCCGTCAGTTTCAACGGCCGGTGGCCTACGGGTTGGAATATCTGTCCACTGAATTTGAATACCGGAAGACTCCCCTGCCCAAGTGCGGCCTGGTTATCGGTTGCGTCGACAACACTCCGGCCCGGGCCGCGATAGCTCTGGCGATGAGGGACAAGCACTGGGGATGGTGGGTGGACGCCGGCAACGCCGAGAACTGGGGGCAGGTGCTCATCGGCAACGCCAATGTGGACCAGATTGGACCGGTCTTTGTTGAGGAAGAACAAAGCGTTTATGCGCTGCCAATGCCTACGATTCAGCGGCCCCAACTGCTCATCGAGCCGGCGGTGGAGGAACCGGATATTGACTGCGCCGAGGCGGTGGTGCTAGGCGATCAGAGCCCCACCATCAACCAGGCCATGGCGGCACTGGTTCTGGAAGTGTCCCGCCGGTTGATCCTGGGAACCTGCCCCTGGATGAGCCTGTTCTTGGACCTGGATACCGGTGAGCTCAAACCGACCTACGCCACCCCTGAGGCCGTGTCCCGGCTGACTGGCCTGACGGTGCGCAGCCTAATGCACGGTCCCAGAATAAAAAACAGAGAAGGAGGTAACGCTTGACAGAAATATGGTAATCCGACTCCAGGTTAAGAATTGCTCCGATTACATTGGAGCCAAGGAGGAACTTTATGGCTGATGACCAACCGCGGTCGGTCAACAAGATAGTCCTGTCCTTTGGCGATGGAATGGCCAGCATTGGAGTCTCCGCTGCGGAGTGCGACCCGTATTTCGACGTGGTTACGCTGGTCCAGGGCGACGATGCCCTAACTCCACTGGAGCAGGTGCTGGACCGGCTGCCGGAGGTGATAGAAGCCGCCCAAGAACGCTGGCAAGGCCAGGCGCGGAACCCGACTTATGACCGGCCCGTGCCCCAGATCCAGCCGGCCTTGGGACGGACCGGGAGACAGACCCGAGCCCGCCCCAGTGGACCAACTCAACAATCTCTGCTTTAGCGTAATTTATGTAATGGAGGAACATCCATGCGGATAACCGTACAGCAACTCAGACACATTATGGACTTGCTGGCGCCGACCGTTAACAGTCGCTCAGAGGGACCAGCTCAATACATGCTCTTCAAGGGAGGGTTCGCGGTCAGCAACAACGGCCACATGGCCATCGCCGTGGCCCTGCCGGAGCTGGAAGAGGAAACTTTCCTGGTACCGCACAAGAACTTGCTGGAATCGCTGAAATTCATCCCGGCCAGCACCCTTCTGGAAGTTACCAGCGAGAACAACAGCATATCGGTTAAAGGGACGACCGGCGGCTTTACCACCAATCTCTGGAGTGAGGATTCAGTCAACTTCCCGGACTTTCCGGTATTCGAGAAGACCGGCGGCGGGGAAGTGGATGGAGACGCCCTGGTCAACAATCTTAAGGAGGTAGTGGGCTACGCCAGCAAGCAAGTTACCCGGCCGGTGCTGACCGGTGTTTGCTTCACCTTAGGAGACCAGCTGGAGGTGGCGGCCGCCGACGGCAACCGCCTGGCGTGGCGGACTCTGCCAATCCGGTTGCCCGCAGTAGAAGATCAGCCCCCCAGAGTGGTGATCCCGGCCCAGGCCTTCCGAGCTTTGGAGCGGCTGTGGAAAATCGTGGATAAGAAGTCCAGACCCTCGGAGAATTTCGAACCCGAGCGGCTTACCTCCAACCCTCACCTGCACGTGGCGAGCCTGGCCTCTGGCCGGCGATATATCGATATTG
>DASTLM010000192.1:0-1601 GCA_035714945.1 Dehalococcoidia bacterium
GCGATCAAGCAATAAAATCATAAACGTGTTGGGAGGCAGACATGCGGCGGAGACTGGCCCTTCTATCAATCAATGGTGGTACTCCTGGCCCTGTTGGGCGGTACCGGCTACTACGCTCTGCCCCGGGCCAGCAGTGAACCGATTCCCTTCATCCCCGGCGAAATATCCCTGGCCCGACCGGCCATTGCCCAGCAGACCCGGGCGTCCTTCCTGGACACCGATGCCGGAATGAGCGCCTACTCAGATACCGGCCGTACCATCAATATCGACCAGGCCCGTACCGCTTTCCGGGTCGTGGAGAGCGAAACCGATTCCTGGATCGTCGGTACAGTGCAGGCCCACGACTATGATGAGAATGAGGACCCTCATGTATTCGTGCATACTTCGGGCTGGATTATCGCCTACTATGACAAGGACAGCCCGGTAGGCCGTTCCCTTCACTTTGTCGCCCCGGGTACTTTGGGAGGCTCCAAACTTGAGGACTCCTTGCGCAAAGTAGCCAACAGTGCGGGAGCGCCGGCCCAGAGCATCGGCTTCTACGATTTCAGATTTCCCGAAGCGACGGAATGGCTGGTCATTATCGATACCAATACGTTCTCGGTGGAAATTCCTACTCAGTTTTCAGTGTTTGAAGGTAGTTACTCGCTCACCCCAATTGGGAGTTGCGGTCCTGCCCTAGACATAGACGGAGTTCGGGTTGCCACGAATGGTTGTACAACTTTTGGCTATGGCGGTGTATCGCCATCCCTACTATCTACTGGTTCGGAGCATAATGTTGTTGTCGATGGGGGAAGTGCAGCTATCTCTTTGCTGTATTCACCGCCATCAGTTCAATAAGGAGCAAGAATGGGACTGAACTTGCGAGGAGCGTTAATAGTTTCAATTACAGCCTTTCTGCTGCTGGTGGGCGTAAGCGGGGTAGAAGCCCAAACAACTATCATCCTGGTCGACGCGAATAGCACCCAGGCATTGACCTTGTCCAGTCCTGACGAATTGCTGCCCCTGACGCCAACCGTCAGGAACTGGATCAAATTCCAGTCGGCGTTGCACCTCTCAACGGCGGTAGCCGGTCCCCGCCCGGCGGACTTTACCATTGAACCTCGCATTATCATCAAGGGCGGGCTGTCGGCGCCGCTATCCAGCATCGGGCCGCGCCCGGACCTGCCGGCGGAGGAGCCGCCGGTGGTGCGCATCCGTCTGGAAGGCGCGGCAAAAATCCAGCGCGCTGCCCTGGCCGACACCTCGGCCGACATCGACCACGACGGCATTCCCAATCCGGTGGATGTCTGCCCCGACCTGTCGGAGGACCTCAACGAAGAGCGGGACCAAGACGGCTGCCCCGATGGGGTCACGCCAAATCCGTCCTCAACCCTCCACCAGGACCCGGAGGACGGCGCCACCGGAGTGAAAGCCAGCGTGGTCCGCGTGGTCGACCCGGTCAGCGGCAACGCCGTTGCCCTACCCCTGACATCCTTCCGGGCCGACGTCAGCTACGAAAGCACTTGCGTGAACATCCTGGATATTCGGGAACTGGGCTTCCCGATGGCCGCCAGCGGCATCGATAACTCCAGCGGGCTGGCCACCTTTAACGGGTTTGACCC
>DASTLM010000193.1:0-3854 GCA_035714945.1 Dehalococcoidia bacterium
CCTGCACCGGGTGCGGCGCTACCCCTGTACCGCAATCCGGCAGTGGGCGCGGCAATGGAACAAAAGGGAACAGGAACAAAAACACCAATTGACACACTTCTCCGCTAGTAGTACCCTGCTAACGTCGGCACGGGTGCCCGACGGAATCACCGGGCCTTCAAACAAAACTCAAACAGGAGGATCAGTCTTATGCCATACGATGGAATGCTGGCCGAGACCATCAATATGATCGGACATGAAGGCAATCAAATCGACGCCTACCTGGCACGACCCCTGGGCGCTGGGCCTTTCCCCGGAGTGGTCCTGATTCACCACATGCCGGGGTGGGACGAAGCTTCCAAGGAGATGGCCCGCAAGCTGGCGTATCACGGCTACGCCTGCATTTCCCCCAATCTGCATTTCCGGGAGGGGAAGGGCGATCCCGTGGCCAATAGCACCAGCGTCCGCGAAGCGGGCGGGATGCCCGATGCCAGGACCATGGGCGACGTGTCCAGTGCCATCAGCCTGTTGCGGTCTTTGCCCTACCACAACGGTAAAGTTGGCATCATCGGCTTCTGCTCCGGTGGGCGTCAGGTCTACCTGGCTGCCGGTACCCTTCCTGGCATCGACGCCGCGGTTGACTGCTGGGGCGGCGGCGTAGTTTGCCCACCCAGCGACCTGACCTCCCGCCAGCCGGTGGCGCCAATTGATTACACCAGGAACATCAGTTGTCCCTTGCTGGGGTTGTTCGGTAATGAGGATGCCCGACCTTCACCCGCCGATGTGAATGCCACCGAGGCAGAGCTGAAGAAATATGGCAAGACTTACGAGTTCCACCGGTACGATGGCGCGGGGCATGGCTTCTTCGCCGTTGACCGGCCCAGCTATCGCCAGCAGGCTGCGGTCGATGGTTGGGGGAAGGTCTTTGACTTCTATGGCCGCTACCTGCGCACGGGTGTCCGGGAAACCGCCGGGGTCGCCGACGACTAGGAACCCCTTCAGTCAGGCTTGACCGTCTCACCCCGAGGGGTCCCGGAGCTCTGGTCGGCCCAGTCCGATCCGGGCGGAGTATGACGGCGCTTGAGGGTATGGGGATTGCACCACCGAGTTTACGTGCCGCAGGTCAATTGTCTGGCCTGCGGCAAATGGTATTGTCCGGTCGTCACGCGTCGGTCCTGGGTATGGAGGCCTGCTGCCGCACCGGGATGGCCGCGCCTGACTCAAAACACCACCGCCAGGACGGTAAACACCAGCAGTTGTACCGAAATGTAGCTGTTGACCCGGAAAAAGGCCACGCCGATGCGCGACAGGTCGTCGGGTTTGACCAGGCGGTTCTCGTAGATTAGCAACACCACCGCGATGGCCCATCCGATGTAGTAGAAGTAGCTCAGTCCCAGCCAGATGCCCAGAGCCAGCAGCGCGGCGGCAGCCAGGGCGTGCATCCCCCGCACGATCCCCAGGGCGCCGGCGATGCCAAACCTTCGGGGCACCGAGTTGATTCCCTGTTCCCCATCGAAGGCGTAGTCGGTGCAGCCGTAGATGATATCGAAGCCGCCGGCCCACATCGCCACCGCAAAGGCCAGCAGCACCGCGGGCGGGTCCAGCCCGCCGGTGACGCCGATCCAGGCCCCGGCGGGCGCGATGGCCAGCGCCCAGCCCAGCATGAAGTTGCAGGCCCAGGTGATGTACTTGGCGTAGGAATAAAGCACCACGTAGGCTCCCGCCAGGGGCGCCAGCATCAGGGCCAGGGTGTTGAGCTGGTAAGCCGCCACCAGAAAAATCAGCGCCGACGCCACCATCATGCCGATTATATCGGCGGGCCTGAGCAGTCCCTGGGGCAGGTGCCGGTTGGCGGTGCGCGGGTTGAGGGCATCCTCCCTGGCGTTGATCACCCGGTTGCCCGACATGGCCAGGGTACGGGCGCCGAACATAGCGACGTTAATCCAGATGAAGGCGTGCCAGCCGGGCCAGCCCCGGGCCGCCAGCACCATGCCCATGTAGGCAAAGGGCAGGGCGAACAGCGACTCCCAGATGCGGACGGAGCTGGCGTACCGGGAGGTCCGGTTGAGAATGGTCCGCGCCAGATTGGGCTGGGCCCCGCTAGATCCCGTACTCCCCCCAGCGGCGGTCCACCAGGTCCTTGATCTCCGGCGACATTTCGATGTCCGGCGGCCAGCCCCGGTGGTAGCCTTCGCCGGGGCCCTTGCGGGTCGCATCGATTCCCAGCTTGCTGCCGAACCTGGCCGTTGGCGAGGCCACGTCCAGGTCGTCCAGCGGGCCTTGCACCACCGTCAGGTCCCGGCCCGGGTCCAGGTTGTTGGCCACCCGCCAGGCCACTTCCGAGGGGTCCTGCACGTTGACGAAATCGTCCACCACCACAATGGACTTGGCCAGGCTCATCAGCCCCAGCCCCCACAGGCCCATCATCACCTTACGGGCCTGGCCGGGGTACTCTTTCTTGATCGACACCAGCACCAGGTTGTGGAAAATGCCCTCGGCGGGCAGGTTGATATCGACGATTTCCGGCAGCACCAGCTGGATCAACGGTAGGAACACCCGCTCGGTGACCTTGCCCATCCAGTAGTCTTCCTTGGGTGGCCGTCCGACGAAGGTCGTGGGGTAGATGGGGTTGCGGCGGTGGGTGATGGTGGTCACGTGGAACACCGGGTAGGGGTCGGGCATCGAGTAGTAGCCGGTGTGGTCGCCGAAGGGCCCTTCCATCCGCTCCTCGCCAGGGGTGACATAACCTTCCAGGACAATCTCGGCCTGGGCGGGCACCAGCAGGTCCACGGTCCTGGCCGGCACCAGCTCCACGGCCTCCTCCCGAATGAACCCGGCGAAGACCATCTCGTCCAGGTCCGGGGGCAGTGGGGCCGAGCCGGTCCAGATGGTGGCCGGATCACCCCCCAGGGCCACCGCCACGGCCAGCTTATCCGAATGGCGTTCCTGGCTGATCCGATAGTGGCGGGCGCCCACCTTGTGAGTCTGCCAGTGCATTCCGGTGGTGCGGGCGTCGTAGACCTGCATCCGGTAGATCCCGTAGTTTTGCACGCCGGTCTCCGGGTCTCTGGTGATGACCAGGGGCAGGGTGATATAACGGCCACCGTCCTGGGGCCAGCACTTGAGGATGGGGAACCGGAACAGGTCAACATCGTCGCCGTGCCGGACCACCTCCTGGCAGGGTGCGTTTCGAACGGTCCTGGGCTGGAACGACCCCAGTTGCACCAGTTGCCCCAGGGTGCGGAGCTTGTTCAGCAGACCATTGGGCGGGCCTTGCCTCAGTTGCAGCAGGCGGTGCATTCGCGCTACCAGTTCGTCCACGTGTTCCACGCCCAGCGCCCAGGCCATGCGCTGGTCCGAGGTGAACATGTTGATCAGCAACGGAGTGTCGTAGCCGATGACGTTCTCAAACAGCAGGGCCGGGCCGCCGGACCGGACGACCCGGTCGGCGATCTCGGTGATTTCCAGTTCGCAACTGACCGGCGTGGCAATGCGGCGTAAATTGCCCTTCTGTTCCAGAAAGCCAATATATTCGCGAAGGTCTCTGAACTTCATGCGCTTTTCCCGGGCGTGACGGTGGGCAGGCCATGCTTCTGCCGGGTACAATCAAGCAGGGCCAATTCAGGGCCATTGTATCGGTGGGAAGGGTGTGAAAGCTAGTGGTGGGTCGATTGTGTATTGATTGGCGGCATCAGCGCCCTCTGGGCCTTCGCGGTGAGCCCTTTAACCGACTCTCAAAGCTGGAGGGCCCATACATCCATTGTCTGGCGCGGGCAAGTTGATGGGCCTGGTTCGAGCCTTCCGGGCCAAAATATCCGGATTCACTAATCGCGCTCTGATCCGGGCCATCGGAGGATGTCCTGAATGGATCTAAC
>DASTLM010000194.1:0-9950 GCA_035714945.1 Dehalococcoidia bacterium
CATTGAAGCTACTCTGATTGAAGCTACTCCCAAGGAATCGACAGGGTTAAAAGGGGAAGACGGTGTAAATCCGTCACGGTTGCGCCACTGTGAGCGGGGAGTTGGCCGAGTCTAATGCCACTGCTCAAATGGTCTGAGCGGGAAGGTATCGGTCCAACGATGATCCGCAAGTCAGGAGACCTGCCCGGGGAGGGAGAGCCTGTTCTGCGCCAACAGAGAGGGTTCCCGGTTGGCTTTGCCGAGAAGCGTTTTGAGCATCACGCAAAGACTGGACCATTATGTCCCCTGGCACTGTTAGGCTGGGGGTTTTTTTATAATTAGATTTAGAAAGATAGTCAATCAGGAAAACTGGATACCGATGTCCCTGGTAGAGCAATATGCCCTGCTTCCCGACGAGATTGATCGGGAAAGTCTTAAAATGGTGCAGGCCAGTCTGCCCAGCTCGCTTCGCTTGGAATCTAATGAGCACTATGTCCTGTGCCGTATTGTGCGAGCGGAAGGGGATTCTGGTATTGCCGAGTCGGTTCGGTTTAGCCCTGGGGCGGTTGAATCGGGACTGGTGGCCCTGAAGTCGGGCGCCAACGTGATTACCGACGTTCGAATGGTGGAGATGGGCATCTCCAAGGCCCTGTTGCGCCGCCACAATCTGACCACCAGATGTCTGATCGATGCGCCTCAGGTGGCGTCGCGAGCACAGAAGGAAGGCACTACCCGGTCGGTGGCCGCGGTGCGAGAACTTGCCCCCTACCTGGACGGCGCGATTGTGGCGGTGGGAAACGCTCCCACTGCGCTGCTGGCCTTGTTGGACTTGATCGATGAAGGGTCGGTACATCCGGCGTTGGTCATCGGTATGCCAGTGGGTTTTGTCGCCTGCGCCGAGTCCAAGGACGAACTGGTCCAACGGAAGGTTTCCTACATTACGATCCTGGGTCGACGCGGTGGTAGCTCCGCCGCTGCGGCTACCGTGAATGCTTTGCTGGACCTGCTAAAGGTTAATTAGGCTAAAGTCAGGGTGTATCCCCGTCGTGGGCCAGGACGACTTGTGCGGGTTTCACCCTGGCAACGGCACTGGAGTTAACGTGGCCTTATCCGACAGCCCGGTAAGCCGACTCAATGGGACTGACGCCACCTCGGGAAATTCGCGCTGGGGGGTGATCCTGCTGTGCCACGGCAGCCAGCGGGGAACCAGCAAGCAGGAATGCTCCTGCGCTTGGGTTGCCAAGAATGGAAGCTCGCCTGCCTGGTGTAGAAATTGTCCCAGTACCCCCCACGGCCTGTTGGATGCTTCCCAGAGGCTGCAAAGAGCACTGGGAGAAGCTGAAGCCCAGGTACTACTGTCCTGTCTGGAATTCATCCAGCCCAACCCCGACCAGGCGGTGCAGATTCTGGCCGCCCAGGGTTTGCAACAACTGGTCATTATGCCTTACCTTCTGGGTCACGGCAAACACGCCACCGAGGAGATGGAAGAAGTCCTGAAAGACCTGCGGGCCAGTCTGCCCCAGGTGAGACTGGAGCTTACCCAAGGCCTGGGCGCCGACCCGAGAATGGCCGACCTGGTGGTAGAGCGAGTCCGCGATCTGGATGGAGTTGCACCGGCCCCGGCTGACCGGACCGGCGATGTTGGTGTGATGCTGGTCAAGGCGGGCACCAAGACGCAATACGACGATTGCTTTTGGATGCAAGATTTGGGTCAGATGGTGGAACAGCGGCTGGGGATGGGGTATGCTGTGGAGGTGGCCCAGTCCCACTATGGTGACCCCACTATGGCGGCGGCGGCGGCCAAATTGGTCGAAGAACGGGGAGTTTCTTCGCTAATATTTGTTCCCTACCTTTTTTTCCCTGGTCTGATTCTGCAAAGAAATGTTCTAGGCGGGATGAGGGAACTTCTGGAGCAGTATCCAAATATCGCGATGCAAGTAACGCCGCCACTGGGCGTGGATGACCGGGTGGTGGCGGTGGCGGCCGACCGAGTCCGCCAGGTCTGGCGCCGGACCTCTGGTGTCACATAAACCAAGCTGGTGTTCCAGGATTATGCCAGGACTTGATGACTGAGCCAACCGATAACACCCAACGTCCCGAAAGCGATTACAGCCGCCAGACGGTGAGGCGGAAAGGCGGTCTGCGCACCGGCTTTACCACGGGCTCCTGCGCGGCGGCGGCGGCCAAAGCGGCGACGCTGGCCCTGCTGACCGGTCAGCCGGTGTCCCAAGTCACCATCCATTTGCCGGTGGGCCAGGACGCGACATTTGCACTGCACCGTTGTGAATGGGTTGATGACCAGCGGGTATTATGCTCCGTCATCAAAGATGGCGGCGACGATCCCGACGTTACTCACGGCGCTGAGATCTGCGTGACGATGTGCAGAGATCCTCAGGGGTTGGGACTGCGAATCACCGGCGGGCCTGGTGTCGGCACAGTAACTCGACCGGGCACGGGCATCGATGTCGGTGAACCGGCGGTCACGCGGGTGCCGCGCCGGATGATGACCGAGTCGGTGGCGGAGGCGGCCCAGAGCCAGGGCCTCGAGCCGGATGCCGGATTTGTAGCCCAGGTTTCCGTGACCGGTGGCGAAGAAATTGCCAAAAAAACCACCAACGCCCGATTGGGCGTACTGGGCGGCATCTCCATCCTGGGAAGTACCGGAATCGTTCAGCCCTTTTCTACCGCGGCCTGGCGGGCCAGCGTTCATCTGGCGGTGGACGTGGCGGCAACCAATGGTCTGTCGCATCTGGTCCTGTCCACCGGCACCCGCAGTGAACAGTTTGCCCGGCGCCACCTGGACTTGCCGGATATGGCCTACGTCGAGGCCGGGATTTTCAGCGGCCCGTCGTTAAAGCGATGCGTGATGCGCAAAATCAAACGGGCCACCCACGTGGGAATGGTGGGCAAGTTCTCCAAGATGGCCATGGGATACTTCGTAACTCACGTAGCAGGCAACCAGGTTGACACCGAGTTTCTGGCGAAGCTGGCGGCCCAATGCGGGGCTTCGGCCGAAGTCCAGGAAGAGATTCGTGGTGCCAGCAGCGCCCGGCACTTTCAAGAAATCGCCCAGGCCAACCGCCTGCTCTCAGCGTTTTCCCTGATGTGCCAGATGGTGTGCGATGAGAGCCGGAAACTGCTGGGCGACGACGCAAATTCGCTGATCGTTGACGCCATGTGCTTCGACTTCGACGGCACTTTGCTGGGCCACGCATCAACCTCGCCGGATGGGATTCCGCTGGTCGCCGGCACCCCGACGGGATCACATGGTTAAAGGGTCTCCGGTGTCGGTAAACCGCTCGTTGGGCCTGCCCGATGACGCCTTTGAACAGCGGAAGCCGTTGCTGGGCCAGATTACCAAACGAGAGGTGCGGGCGGTGAGCCTGTACTCCATGGGCCTGCGCCTGGACGGCCTGGTCTGGGACATTGGAGCGTGCACCGGGTCGGTGGCCATTGAGGCCGGTCTGATTGCGGCGCAGGGTAGCGTGTACGCCATCGAGCGAGACCAGGTCAGCCTGGGTCTGCTGAAGCGAAACATCGAACGGTACGGTTGTCATAACGTCAACGTTATCTTTGGTGAAGCACCTTTGGTCTTGCAGCAATTGCCCGATCCGGACTCGGTGTTCATCGGCGGCAGCGGCGGGAAGCTGTCCGAAATTCTGGACTGTGTCATTGGCCGCTTGAAAATCGGAGGACACCTGGTGGTGAACCTGGCAGCGCTGGAGCGCGCACACCAAGTGTATCATCGGCTCAAAGAGCTGGACATGCTGGTTGAGGTGGTGATGGTGAACTCCGCTCGGGGCAAGGAAATGAAGGATGGAACCGTCCGTTTAGAGTCCCTGAACCCGGTTTTCGTGGTCAGTGCACGACGAAAGGAAAAACTTGGTGACTGACCGACCGTCCGCTGCGGGCAGAGGGCGTCTCTACGGCGTGGGAGTTGGCCCCGGCGATCCGGAGTTGCTGACGTTGAAGGCCAAGCGCGTCTTGCAGCAGGTCCGCATCGTCTCGGTGCCTCAAGCCGAGACCAGCACCGAGAGCTACGCGCTGAACATTGTTCGGGGATTCCTTGATCCGGAAAGGCAAGAAATTCTGCGAATTCCCTTTCCCACCGACGATGAGGATGCGGCCGGAGACGTTTGGCGCAAGGCGGCTGAAACACTGGCAGAACGGCTTTACTCCGGGCAAGACGTGGCCTTTATCACCGAGGGCGACCCCATGCTCTACAGTACCTTCTCCTACGTGCTGGAAAGCATCCGCACCAACCACCCGGAGATTTCGGTGGAGATTGTGCCGGGCGTATCTTCAGTCATGGCGGCGGCCGCCAGCGCCCTCGCGCCATTAGTGACCCACGGTCAGCGGTTGGCCATACTGCCGGCGGTGTACGGCATCGATGACTTGCGGGAAGCCATCGCCAACTACGACACCATCGTTCTGATGAAGGTGAACCGCACCCTGCTGCAGGCCCTGGCCAACCTGGAAAAGCTGGGTCTGGCCGGCAAGGGCATATACGTGCGAAGGGCCAGCACTGCGCAGGAACAGGTGGTGCGGGACCTCCAACAGTTGTCCGAGGAAGACCTGGACTATTTCTCGCTGTTAATAATCAGGAAGTGATCTGTAATGACGGATAAACCAGGCAAGGTCTATATAGTTGGCGGCGGGCCGGGCGACCCGGAGTTGTTGACCCTTAAAGGGAAGCGGATCATCGAAGGAGCGGATGTGGTGATTTACGCCGACTCGCTGGTGTCTCCCGAGGTGGTCAACTTTGCCAGCGCCACCGCTGAGGTCCACGGCAGTAAATCCCTCACCCTGCCCCAGATTATGGAGTTGACGCTGGCAGCAGTACGGCAAGGCAAAACCGTCGCCCGCGTGCAGAGTGGTGACCCGTCGATCTACGGGGCGATACTGGAGCAGATGCGAATCCTGGAACGGGAAGGTGTAGAGTACGAAATCATTCCGGGAGTTAGCTCTGCCTTCGCCGCCGCGGCGGTGCTGAAAGCAGAACTGACGGTGCCCGGTGGTTCGCAGTCGGTCATATTGACCCGGGCCGAGGGGCGGGTGCCGATGCCGTCCGGTGAGCAATTGCGCGATCTGGCGGCCCATGGCGCTACTCTGGTTATTTTCCTGAGCGTGACCCGAATGACCAAGGTGTCCCGTGATCTGAGGGCGGCCGGCTATCCCAAGGAGACTCCGGTAGCGGTGGTCTATCGGGTTGGCTGGCCAGATGAGCTAATCATCAGAGGCAATCTCGCCGACATCGCCACCAAAGTGCGGGAGGCCAAGATTAGCCGGCAAGCTTTGGTCCTGGTCGGCGAAGCAGTACATCCTGACCTGCGGTCGCCGGAATACGCTGCCCAGGGAGCGGCAGCGACGTCGCACCTGTACTCGGAGACCTACACCCACCTGTTCCGTAAGTCCGGCGCCCGGACCAGGTCCACCAATAGCGCCCCCCCGGCCAAAGCGCCTGCCTCGTTGGCCGGGGATACCCTGGAAACCTAGCTGGAGGCCGAATGTTCTCCACCGCGGTAGTGGCCGTTTCCCGGCGGGGCGTTGACCTGGCTCGAACCCTGGCAGGCAGCCTTGAAGGCGGCACGGACCTGTATCTTCACCGGCGCTTCCTCGATGCCGGAGACTATGCTCAGGCCTTCGATCTGCCGCTGAGGCCGATAGTTGGTAGAGTCCTGGCAGAATATCGAGCCGTGGTCTTATTCCTGCCAGTGGGAGCGGCGGTCAGGTTGATTGCTCCCTACCTTCAAGACAAACATCAAGATCCGGCGGTGGTATGCGTTGACGATGCCGGACGGTTCGCGGTGAGTCTGGTCTCCGGCCACGTTGGCGGCGCCGACCAGCTGGCTGAAGCGGTGGCCAGGGTCTTGAGCGCAACTCCGGTAATTACCTCCGCCTCGCACGTTAGTGAAACCCTGGCGGTGGACCTTTTGGGCCGGGAGTTTGGCTGGAAGCTGGAAGCTGACTCGGTGGCGGTCACCCGGGCCAGCGCTGCGGTGGTTAACGGTGACCCGGTGGGGATTTTCCAGAGTGCCGGGGAGACCGATTGGTGGCCGAGGGATTGTCCCCTGCCGGGCAACCTGACGATCCACCCTTCCTTGGCCAGCCTGGGTGCCTCAGCCTGCTCTGCGGTCTTGCTAATCTCCGACGAAGGCAATCCCTTAGCCGGGATGGGCGAGAAGTTTCAGCAGGCCTTTGCCGGCAAGAACCTCGTCCTGTACCGTCCCAGCACCTTGATGGCTGGCATGGGCTGTCGCCGGGGAGTGCCGGTGGCAGAGTTGGAGCAGCTCCTGGTGGATACCTTCCGGGAAGCTAATCTATCGCTGGGCAGTCTAAGTTGCATTGCTACGGCTGAACTGAAACAAGACGAGCCGGGATTACTGGCGCTGGCCGAGAAGTACGGTGTCCGGCTGGTCAGTTTCAGCGGCGACCAGCTAAACGCGGTGTACCCTCCGGTTCTGGTGGAGCCCACTGGCCTGACCAGCGCCTCGGCGGAGCAGGCGAGCAATGTTGCGGGCCTAACGCCGTCGGAGCGAGCCCACTCGCTGTTGGGAATCTGGGGAGTGTCGGAGCCAGCGGCAATACTGGCCTCCGGGAGTAATTCGTTGCTGGTACCCAAGCATAAAGGGGCCAGGGCTACCGTTGCCGTGGCCCGCAAGAAATTGTGATATTTTTGACCGCGGTAATGCTTCCCGGTAGTTGGTTGTCAACTACCGCCAGCTAAAGCAGGCGGCTTGCCCTCAGCAGAATAGTCTGCCAGGGCTTCAGGGCCGGTTGACAACGGCCCACCGTCCCGTAAGACGGCAAAATGCAGAACCGGAGGTCCTGACCTTGAACCTTTTATCCTATCAAGGATTCCTGACAGGAACCAGAGAAAGCTCAGTTATTAAAGAGCCGGTAGCCGTTTCCCCTAAGGGTGCCTTGGCCCCCGGAAATTATACCAGAAAGGAGGGTCGCAATTCCCCTGTCGGCTAAAGCCGACAGCCCCCTTGCGACGTTATTGTGGTAACTTGTCACGGTAACTTGTCACGCTAAAAGGCAATCTCTGATGGCGCTTGAGAATACGGAGGGCAAATTATTTCTGGTTGGTCTGGGCCCCGGGAACCCGGCCCTCCAGACTCCTGCCGCCCTGGCGGCCTTGCAGCAGTCCGATGTGTGGGTCGGCTACCGTGGCTACGTTGACCAGGTGACCGGCCTGGCAAAGGATAAAGAGCTGGTTTCCATGGAACTGGGCCAGGAACTGGAGCGGGCAACAAGGGCGGTTGACCTGGCTTTTGCCGGGCGTACCGTGGCGGTAATATCGTCGGGAGACGCCGGGATTTACGGCATGGCCGGCCCGGTCTTCCGGGTGTTGACCGACCGGGATTGGGACGGTGAATCCCCGCCGGTGGCCGTGGTGCCGGGGATCTCCGCGCTTCAGTCAGCGGCCTCGCTGCTGGGGTCTCCCCTGATGCAAGACTTCTGCGCCATCAGTCTCAGCAACCTGCTGACACCCTGGGAGACCATCTGCCGGCGTCTGGAAGGGGCCGCTCTGGGGGATTTTGTGGTGGTCCTGTACAATCCCCGCAGCCTCCGGCGCACCTGGCAACTGCCGGAGGCCCGGCGTATTCTCCTGGAGAAGCGGGCCGGTGAGACCCCAGTGGGACTGGTTAAGGATGCCTACCGCCCGGGCCAGCGAGTGATTATTACCAACCTGGAAGATCTGGCAGAACGTGCTGAAGACGTGGATAT
The DNA here is from genome assembly GCA_035714945.1 of Dehalococcoidia bacterium. GTDB lineage: Bacteria > Chloroflexota > Dehalococcoidia > Lucifugimonadales > UBA3495 > Casp-Chloro-G3. The sequence continues at coordinate 7,714 of DASTLM010000194.1, forward strand.
GTTCACCACGGTGGTTATTGGGAATTCCACGACCTACGTCCATAATGGGCATATCGTCACCCCGAGAGGTTACGAAGAAAAGGCGACTATTCGGTCGGATTAGCTAATGATTTCGCTCGGGTGGGTTATTGTCGGTCACTCCAGCTGCCGCCGGTATGCGCCTGAGGCAAACACGAAGCTTTCCCGTGAATTGCTGATTGGTACCGCCCCCGGATCAATAGAGCTATGGTTGGGAGCTATGGTTGAGAGCTTTGGTTGAGAGCTTTGGTTTAAGGAGGCGCGGGTGGCGGAAATCAGAAAGAACCTGGCCAAGGCAAAGCTGCAGCAAGGCCAGGCAGTGTCGGTAATATCCGGCAACATGACCAGCGAAATCATCGACTTTCTGGGACCGCTGGGCTTTGATGGCGCTTGGATCGAGTGTGAGCATGGGCCAGTAAGTTGGGAACAGATCAGCGACATGACCCGGGCCTGTGACCTCTGGGGGTTGGCGTCGATAACTCGGGTTAATTCCAACGACCCTGGATTGATCACCCGCACCCTCGACCGGGGATCAATGGGGATTGTGGTTCCCCACGTAAGTACCAGAGAAGCCGCGGAAAAAGCACTGATGTCGGCCAAGTTTGCGCCCATCGGATACCGCGGCATGTTTGGCGGGCGTCAGTCTTACGGGGTGCCCGATTATTTCCACCGAGCCAATGACCAGACCCTGGTGGTCGTGCTCCTGGAAGAAGTTGAGGCGCTGCAGAACCTGGACGAAATCCTGAGGGTAGACTACATCGATGTGTTTTTCGTGGCCCCTTCTGACCTGTCCCAGACTATGGGCCATATTGGCAACCCGGGCCATCCTGAAGTGCAGCGGGCCATCGACGCAGCCATCTCCAGGATCATATCCTCGGGTAGAATCGCTGGAACGTTGGTCAACGACGATAATGTCGCCAGCTATGCCCAGAAGGGCGTCAAATTTCTGATGACATCCTGGAATGCCTGGGTGGCTCGCGGCGCAACGGAGTTTCGGTTCAAGGCAGGCCTCGTGGGGTAGCCAGGAACAGGTCGCTGGCGCGATTTGCGGGCTATCGGTCAGGGAAGGGTTCAGGACGATGGGCACGAGCCTTCAGCGGGACGATTAACAGCGCGCCGGCCAGAAAAGCTACTGCACACCCTGACAGCAATGCCGAATACCCGGAGCCTGGGGAGGCCAGGTTCAGCAAATCTACGCCGGGCCCGAAAACCTTGGCCGATGCCGTTCCGGCGATGGTCGCCAGGTTCACAATGCCCATGTGCTGGCCCTCCCTGCCTTCGGTTCCCAATTCGTTGGCCAATGCCCAGCTCGCGCTCAGCACCGTCCCGACCGCAGCGCCGGCAATACTGGCAATCACTACCACTTCCGACGGACCGTCTGCCGTGAGCAGAGCCATGGTGCTCAGGGCCGCCGCCAGACCCCCAAAAATAACCACTGGCTTGCGCCCGATTCTGTCGGAAATCCATCCCGCCGGGTACACGCTGATGACCAGCGCTCCCCCGATGGAGAGAATCATGATCCCCAGTGTCAATGGGGGATTCTCGGCCCCGACTACATCTCTCAGGAAAAACAGGCCATAGGTGGGGAACACGAATATGGCGGTTATCATCAAGTATCGGGACACCAGAAACCAGGGTAGATGGGGGTGCAACCCGGCCCGGTTACGCAGTACGTCCAGGGGCCTTCCGAAGGAAACTCTGGCGGCTCTTTCCCGCAAATTCACGGTTAACGAACTGATGACCGCGCCGCAGACCAGGGTGACTGCGATTATCCCCAGTGTGGCCCAGAGCCAATACACCGTTTCCGGGCCGGTGTAGCGGCCAATCAGTGCGCCGGAGATGGCAATCAGCGTGACGCCCCCAGCGCCGTCGGCCAGAATTTTCAACGATGAGGCCACCCCAATGCGGTCCACCGGCACCAGGTCTCGAATCAAAGCGTGGAATGGTCCGTATCCAATGCTGGCGTTGGCTTGAACCAAGACCCACAGAATGATCAGGGAAGAGTAGTTGGTGATGAATCCCAGTCCGCAGAGCCCCAGGGCGACGAATACCGAGCTCCACAGAATGAAGGGAGTTCGCCGCCCCAGCGGGGTGCTGGTCCGGTCGCTGTACCACCCCACCATCGGCTGCACCAGGGCCGCCACGATCATCCCACTCAAGCCCAGGACGCCTAGAAAGGTGTTTTTAGCGCCTTCCGGGACAACTGCCAGGACCAGCGT
>DASTLM010000195.1:0-5505 GCA_035714945.1 Dehalococcoidia bacterium
GGCGGAGACTCATGGGCCAAGCTGAAGAAGGAATTTGGCGAAGTACGGTCGATGGCGGTAACTCCAAACTGACGGATGCCCCAATGTAATCAGGCCTCGACCAGCCTGACCAATGGAGGATCCTGCTCCCGAAAGAAACTAGCTTGCCCTGACGGCCCACCGCGGTATAATTGGGCCTTCGCGAAGGATCGGAAACTATTCGTTCAACTATTCTTTCAAGGAGGAGAAGTCGTGAAGCTGGTATTTGTTGACGATTTCAAACTGGGTGTGATGAAGGGCAAAAACGTGGTCGATGTGAGCAACGCGGTCGCTGGAATACCGCACACTTCGCCCCAGGACCTGCTCAATCGGCTCATCGAGAACTTCTCGGAACATCGAGGCCGGTTGGAAGCATTGGTCCACGAGCAGGAGGGCAAACCCGCCAGTCAGGTCCGGTTCCGCTCGCCGGTGCCCAAACCCATTAACATTGTGGCCATGGCCGTCAACTATATGGAAGACGGCACCCGAGCCGAGCCGGCGCCGATCAATGCTTTCCACAAATCGCCCAACGCAGTTATCGGCGATGGTGATACCATCGTGATTCCCGATGTCCCGGCCAGCATTTTCGAGCACGAAGCCGAATTGGCCCTGGTAATTGGCAAAAAAGCCAGCCAGGTCAAGGCCGCCGACGCTTATGATTATATCTTTGGCTACCTGAACTTCATCGACGTGTCCGCCAGGGGTCTGCCTCCGGCGGGCAACACCTTTTATCAGATGAAGTCCCGGGACACCTTCGCGCCGGTGGGCCCCTGGCTGGTGACCGCCGATGAGGTCCCAGACCCCCTGAACCTCCAGATAAGACTGTCGGTCAATGGCGGGCTAAAGCAAAACTTCAACAGCAGCGACATGGCCCATAAAATTCCCAGGCTCCTGGAATGGGTCACCTCAATCCACACGCTGGAACCTGGGGATGTGGTGGCCACCGGCACCAACCATCGTGGCCTGAGCGCCCTCCAGGACGGCGATACGGTGGAAATGGAAATCGACGGGCTGGGAAAGCTCCAACTCAAGGTGCGTGACGACCTGAAGCGCACCTGGTCGCGGGAAACCCGCCTCGACCGGATGCAGAAGGGGCTGGAGGGCACCACACCGCAATTGACCGGCAAATACGCCAGGGCCAGGGTCAATTAGACCCGCTGCCCATCGGGTCTGAAAGTGGTCAGCCACCAGCGTCCCTTCCTGACCGCCAACTGGCGCAATCTGGTGGTGCTGAGCTATAGAATCGACCCTGGGGTGCTGCAACCGTACGTGCCTCAGGGCCTTTCGCTGGACCAGTGGCGAATCCGTAAAGCAGCGGACTCAAAGCTGGAATGCGACTTGGGGCGGCTTTATGGGGACCGGTTTACCGAAAGTCTATCCGGTGCTGTGATATCCGCTTTCTGGGCCCAAGGGCCGGCGGTGGCGCTGCATCAGGGCGTGACGCTTCAGTAAGACCCGCCAGCCTGGTTGATCACCAGCATCCGGTCCAACTGGGCCAGGTCTTTCTCCACACTGATCTCAGCTTCCGGGAAAAGCTGCTTCGCCAGTTCCCGCACCACCGGGACTTGCTCCGGGTCTAGCTCCAGCAGAATAATGCCGTGCTCCTTGAGCTTGCCACCCGCCGCCTGGTGCAACAACCTGCGAATCATATCCAGACCGTCCGGGCCGCCGTCCAGCGCTTGACTGGGTTCCCACTGGATCTCCGGCTGCAAAGTGGGAATACGGGCGGTGGGCAGGTAGGGCAGGTTGGCCACCGCCAGGTCCACCGGCTCCGGCAAGGGTTCCAGCAGATCACCTTTCAGCAGGGTCACCCGGTCGGACACATTGTGGGACTGAACGTTGTAGCTGGCAACATCCAGCACCGGGTCGTAGTTATCAATGGCATAAATGCGAGCCCCAGCCAGATGAAGGGCCAGGTTTATCGCCACCGCCCCGGTGCCGGTGCCCACATCGGCGATAACCAACTGGGGCGTTTCCATCCCCATTAAAGCCATAAACAGGGCATGCTCAACCAGCGATTCGGTCTCGGGACGAGGAATCAGCACATCGGAGTTAACCAGCAAATTGATTCCGTAGAATTCCCGGTAGCCCAGGATATAGGCCAGCGGCTCTCGTTTCAGACGCCGTTCCATGAATTGGGACAGGACCTGGGCCTGCGGCGGCCCGACTTCGGTTTCCTGCTGGGCGAACAGGTCGTGGCGGGGCATCCGCATCACGTTCATCACCATGACCTCGGCTTCCAGCCGGGCGTCGGGGATGTCGGAGGCCTCCAGGGTATGATGGGTCTGTTGAATTACCTGGCGAAGGGATGGCATAGCAGAGGTCAGGCGGTTACTTCTTCCAACAGTTGGCCTTGTTCGTGGGACACCAGGGCGTCGATGATATCGTCCAGGTCGCCATCCATGATGCGTTGTACCGGATGAAAACTGGACGAAATTCGGTGGTCGGTAACCCGGTCCTGGGGGTAGTTGTAAGTGCGGATCTTATCAGAACGCTCGGCGCTGCCGACCTGAGCCTTCCGGCTCTGGCTGATTTCGGCGTCGTGCTTTTGCTGCTCGGCCTCAAATAGTCTGGCCCGCAGCATCGCCATGGCTTTTTGCTTATTCTTGTGCTGGGAACGCTCGTCTTGACACACCACCACCAGTCCAGTGGGTTCGTGAACAATACGGACGGCGGTGGCGACTTTGTTAACGTTCTGACCGCCGTGACCACCGGCGTGATAGATGTCGATGCGCAGGTCATCCGGGCTAATGTTGACCTCGACCTCGTCGGCCTCCGGGAGTACCGCCACCGTTGCGGTAGAGGTGTGAATCCGACCCTGGGTTTCGGTGCCGGGAACCCGCTGGACGCGATGAACCCCCCGCTCATGCTTGAGCTTACTGAAGGCACCTTTACCCTGGATTTCGAATACTATTTTGTTGAATCCGCCCAGGTCGGAGGGATTCGAGTCCATAATCTCGACTTGCCAGTGCTTGATCTGGGCGTAGCGAGTGTACATGCGGTACAGGTCGGCGGCAAACAGACTGGCCTCCTGGCCGCCGGTCCCCGACCGCACCTCAACGATAACGTCCCGCTGGTCGTTGGGGTCCCTGGGCAGCAGGGCCATGCGGAGCGATTCGGACAGATCTTCCAGGGCTTGCTCCGCCGTGTGCAATTCCTCGCGGACCATCAATACTAATTCCGGGTCGCCGCCCTCTTCCAGCAATGCTTTCAGGTCCTGCTGGTCTACCATTAGCCTGTCGTACTCGCGCGCCAGCCCCACCAGGTCTTCCAGAGTGGCCCGTTCTTTGGCCAACTGCTGGACCCGTTCGTAGTCTACCGCGATTTCGGGCCGGCTCATCGATGCTTCAATTTCTTCGTAGCGGCGTACGATGGGGCCCAGTTTATCGAATATGGAACTCATAGTATAGAACTCATAGCATGGAACTCATAGTATGGAACTCATAGCATGGAACTCATAGCAATCACTGAGGGGTCATGACCTGGGGATCTGGATGCGCAACGGAACCTGCTTACGGGACTTGCTTACGAATTTCAGTTTATCTTATTCACATGATGGGGACAAGAGGCAATGCGCTACCTCAGTTTCGTTCCATCGGGCTTCGTTCCATCGGGCTTCATTCCATCGGGCTTCGTTCCATAATGAATCGCGACCGTTCCAAACCCCAACTTCAGGTATCCGACATCGACCAGCCCAACCTGCCGAAACAGGTCAGACAAGCGGTTGGCCTCCAGGAAGTGGTCCACCGACTGGGGCAGGTAGGTGTAGGCCGACCGGTCTCCGGCGACAATCTGACCCATCAGGGGCACCAACCGGTGGAAATAGAACCGGAAGAACCTGGACTTGATACCGGGGTTGAGCGGGGTCAGTTCCAGGGTAGTGACCCGCCCTCCCGGGCGCACTACCCGCGCCATCTCGGTCAACGCCTGGGGCAGGTCTGACATATTCCGTAGACTGAAACCGGCGGTGGCGCAGGCAAAGGTATCATCGGGAAAAGGCAACGACCGGGCATCTCCGGTGATCAGGGTAACCTGGTGGTCAAGCTGGCGGGAACGCGCCTTGGCCTGGGCGAAGACCAGCATCTCCGGCAGCAGGTCAACCCCAACAGCAGATTCAACCCCGGGTCGCCGGACCAGCGCGAAGGCCAGGTCGCCGGTGCCGGTGGCAATGTCCAGGGCTTTGCCGGACAACCCCTGGGTGGTGAGCCGGGCGGTCCGGCGCTTCCAGCGGTGGTGCATCCCGCCGGTCATCAGGGTGTTCATCAAGTCGTAACGGCGGGAGATGCGGGCGAACAGGTCAGCCACGTAGCGCTGTTTGGCTTCACCCTGCAGTTGAGCCATGGGTTATTCAGAATCCGGGAGAATAACCCCGGCGAAAGACGGGGTTATCAACATCCTTCTCCCCTGGCCGCGTAGCGGAGGTCAATGGGGAGTTCATCGTCCACGCCCATCGCCACCAGGACCCGGCTAACGACGAACCGGATGATGTCGTCCATACCCTGGGGATGCAGATAGAAGGCCGGTTCCGGCGGCAAGATGGTTGCCCCGATGCGAGAAAGTTTGAGCATATTTTCCAGGTGAATGCTGTGTAGCGGGGTTTCCCGGGGAACCAGCACCAGGCGGCGGTTCTCCTTCAGGCAGACGTCCGCGGCCCGCAGCAACAAGTTGTTGGAAAGACCGTGGGCGAGGGCAGCGACGCTGTTCATGCTGCAAGGCACCACGACCATCCCAGCGGTGGGAAAAGTGCCGCTGGCAATGGGGGCCCTCAGGTCATTGATGGGGTAAGAAGTGAACTGGGGATGCTCCCGCCATTCCGCCAGGGTATCGTTGAAGGACTCTCCCAATTCGTCCTGCCACACCAGCTTTCCACCGTTGGAGCAGACTGCAATCGCGGGCATGCCCCGGCGCAGTAGTTCGTCAACCGTGCGGCGGGCCAGCACTGCCCCGCTGGCCCCGGATATCCCAACGATGATCGGCTTCGGTGCATTTGCCATAAGCTAATCTAACACCGTCAAGGTTACCACCGCAAACGGGTCGAACTGGGGAAGCCATTGCATGTCAGGGGATCGGTTAGCTGGGGCCACCAGAAACGCCCCGGTCATACCGGGGCGTTTCTTCCGGAGCAAAGGGGTGGTCAGTCCAGCACCAATTCTCGGTTCTGCCGGTTGGGCGCACCCATCAGCGCCAGCCCTTCCGATGGGTCTTCCTGGTTATTGCAGAAGAACTCGATCCGATTGCCATCGGGGTCAAAGAAGTAGATGCTGGAGGTCATACCGTGGTCGGTGTTACGGTCAAGACTGACGCCGTGGTTCTTGAGGTCGTGGTAGACTTCGGTCAGGTCAGCCAGGTCTTCAACCTGCACGGCGAAATGGTTGAGTCCCAGTTGACCCTCAGTGACCGGCAATGCGCCTTCCGGGGCCTGGAAAAGGGCAAGATCATGGTGAATCTTACCACAGGTCAAAAAGGTGCCGGTGGGGCGCCGGAGAG
>DASTLM010000196.1:0-11848 GCA_035714945.1 Dehalococcoidia bacterium
GAGGCGGTGACTATCAACCTGGCAGACCTGTCCCAACTGGCGGCGGAATTTGCACCGGATATCATCGACACCTTGCACCGGGAGGTAACGCCGGTCCCGGCGCAGGTCTTTCGGCTGTTGGCTCCCCTCCCGCCCCCCACCGGTGTGATCGCGATCGCGCGCCGTCCGGTGGTATGCCTGACCGAGTTACTGGACCATCCGGCGCCAGCTCCGTTGGTCCTGCTGGAAAATCCCCGAAATCATAACAACATTGGCGCAGCTATCCGCGTGTCCGCGGCCGCCGGCGCGGCGGGAGTCATCGCCATGGGATTGCACGACCCCTGGAATCCTGCTTCAATAATCAGCGGAGTCGGCTCGCAGTTCGCCCTGCCGGTGACCCGGTCCGCCACCATCCCAGACTGCTCGCGTCCGCTGGTTGCGGTCGACCTTTCCGGGGAACCCCTGAAGGCCAGCTCGATTCCCGCCCGGGCCATACTGGCCTTTGGCGGGGAGCGGGTCGGACTCAGCCCACAGCTGCTGGCCTCGGCCGACCACTGCATCGCCATACCAATGCGGGAAGGCGTTTCCAGCCTGAACCTGGCGACCGCCGTGGCGGTTGTCCTGTATACCTGGCGACTGGGACATTAGGGCGGGATTGAGCGGGTTTCCGCTTTGTGGGAAACGCGGCCATACTTGACGGCAGGGAAAATCAAAACCAGAGCCACCGAAGGGGGTAAACTTTGACCACGACGAGGCCCCCGGGACCGCCGGGGATCTTACCCGGCTTGCCTGATGCCATGGTCGACCTGAATACCGAAGCCGGAGTCGAATTGGTCCAGGGTCAATGGCGCTACCGTGATGCAGCGGTCGCCACCGTGGATTTTCGCAGCGTGGGCGAGGACCTGGGCCCCTCCGGACCGCCAAATCAGACCAGCGACATCGTCCCCCGTGCTCAGGTTCTGGACTTTGACGATTCGGATTGGGAAATCTTGCCGGCTACCGACCTGGATGGCCGTCGCGGCACCGGCAAAGTGAGCTTCAACTGGTACCGCATCGAGGTCACGATTCCCGAGTTGGTCGGCAATTTCGACCCCACCGGGTCCACGGTTGTTTTTGAGGTGATTGTCGATGACTACGCCGAGGTCTGGGTCGACGGGCGGATGCCCCGGGTTGTCGGACAGGCCGGGGGGACCGTGGTCGGCGGGTTTAACTGGCCCAACCGCATCATTCTGGGCAAAGGAGTCAGTCCGGGGCAACGCTTCCAGATCGCCGTTTTTGGGATCAACGGTCCCATATCTGCTTCCCCCGATAACTACATCTGGTTGCGCGCGGCGACGCTGGATTTCTACGCCGCCGCCCGCGCCCAGCCTGCCTGGGAGGTACCCTTTGAAATTGTCCGCCGCGATGCGGCCCTGGACGCCATCGTGCCGCCCGATGCCAGGTTGGAGCAGGTGGCCGGCGATTTCGGGTTCACCGAAGGCCCGGTCTGGGTCCGCGACGGTTATTTGCTCTTCAGCTCACCCACGGCCAACACCATTTACCGCTGGGCCCTGGATGGCACGGTCAATGTCTTCCGGGCAAAAAGCGGTTACAACGGTTTCGACATCGGGGAGTTCCCCCAGCCGGGCTCCAATGGCCTGACCTTCGACCCATCCGGGCGCTTGACCATTTGCCAGCACGGCCACCGCCGGATCATCCGAGTGGAGCCCCGCAGCAAGATAACGGTGCTGGCCGACCAGTATCAGGGCAAGCGTCTCAACAGTCCCAACGACCTGGTCTATCGGTCCGACGGATCACTATACTTTACGGACCCGCCTTTTGGATTGCCCCAGACTTTCGGCGATCCAAGGCGGGAACTCCCCTTCAGCGGGGTGTTCCGGGTCCATGAAGGCGAGGTTACGCTCCTGACCGAGGAGTTGACCGGCCCCATGGGCATCGCCTTTTCACCCCATGAACAATTCCTGTACGTCGGCAACTGGGACCAGAAAAAGAAAGTGGTCATGCGATACCCGATGAATGACGACGGAACGGTATCGCCGGGGGAAGTATTCTACGACCTGACCTGGGCTCCCGGCCCGAACGCCGTAGCCGGACTCAAGGTTGATCAGGAAGGGAACCTGTACGTCTGCGGGCCGGGCGGAGTGTGGATTCTGACCTCCGAGGGACAGGTTCTCGGTATGATCAAGGGCCCGGAAATCCAGCATAACCTGGCCTGGGGCGACGAGGACGGCCAGACCCTCTATATGACGGCGATGACCGGTATTTACCGCCTCCGGCTAAATATCCCCGGCGTGTGCCCCTGATTGGATTCGCCAATCAATATTTTCCGGCAATATTTTCCGGAGAGGCATTGATGATTCCCTGGAAGTTGCTCGACCAGGCCCAAGTGCCCGGACATGGAGAGGAACTCCGTCTGTACCAGCATGACCAGGATTACTCGATCAAAGCGGGCAACTATGAACTCATGAACAGCCGAATTTATGGGTCGGAAGACCCCCTGGCCAAACTCGGCTGTCAAAAAATCGCCGGAAATCCGCGGCCTCGAGTCCTGATTGGTGGTCTGGGTATGGGATACAGCGTGAGAACGGCGCTGAACGAACTTGGAGCCAGGGCCCAGGTGGTGGTTGCGGAGCTGGTGCCCGCCGTGGTGAAGTGGAACCGGGGAGTCCTGGCCCATCTGGCCGGCAATCCTCTTGACGACCAGCGGGTTACCATCCAGGAAGGCGACGTTGCCCAGATGATCCGGGCCGCCAGGGGTAGCTACGATGCTAGCTACGAAGCCAGCTACGATGCCATCCTGCTGGATGTTGATAATGGGCCCCAGGGGCTGGTCCGGAAGAACAATGATTGGCTGTATGGCCGCGATGGGCTGAACACCGCCTTTGCGGCGTTGCGCCCGAAGGGCGTGCTGGCGGTATGGTCCGCCGGCCCGGATGCAGCGTTTGCCCGCCGGCTGCGCCAGGCCGGATTCCAGGTGGATGAAATCAAAGTCCGGGCCCGGGGGAAAGGGGGTAAGGGAGGCGCCCATCATGTCATCTGGACCGCTCAGCGTATTTGACGACGGCAAGCCCCACCGACGGCGTTAGCTTCATCCGTAACAGCCACAAAATTAAACGGCAGAGTTTTGCGCTAGTTACTTACGCCGGCGACTGAATCTGGCTGTACATGGTCATCCCCTCGCTCTTATTTTTTGCTGCCCCTGTTTTGCTGCCTCGGGGTAAGACCTGAACTGATTACCGGCCCAGGCTGGTGATCAAAACTCCCATCGGCCTCTTGCCGACGGGATAAATGTCCAGGGAAGTCAGTTGGCCAGTATTGGCATGGACCCGGTAGGACGCCACCCGGCCCGACTCCGAGCCGGCGGCGAAAACGAACTTGCCCGCGGGGTCCAGGCTGAAGGCGCTGGGTACGGTTTCGGTCGGCACTTGCCCGATGGCCGTCAGCCGCCCGGTGGAGGCGTCTACCGAGAACCCCGCGATGCTGTTGTGCCCTCGGTTAGGTACGTACAGGAACTTCCCGGAGGGAGCGATTTGAATCTGGGAGCAGGTGTTCCTTCCGGCGTGGCCCTCCGGTAGGGTGCTTATGGTTTGAATCGCTGACAGCGTTCCTCGGGCGGCGTCCAGGCGATAAACGTTTACACTAGAGCCCTGCTCATTGGAAAAGTAGACTATGTCCAGGGTTGGATGAAAGCAATAGTGTCGGGGGCCAAGGAGTTCTCCCTGCTCGACTTTCAGGGGTGAATTGGGGGTGAGATGGCCGGTGTTGTCGTCAAACCTGAACTGGTAAATAACATTGGGACCCAGGGCGTCTCCAGGAGGCAGCATTACGTTGTCGCTCTGGCGGGCAATATGAGGCACGAAGGCGAATTTGTTGGACCGGTCGGTCTGGATGGCGTGGGCCCCAACATCGGTTGCCAACCATTCGATGGGTGGTCCAACTATCGCGCCTCCAGCCCCGATGGCATGTACCGCAACGTGGGCGCCCTGGTAATGGGCGGAAAGCAAAAACCGGCCCTTGCGGTCGGTGGACAAAAAGGTAGGCGCGGCGGCCACGGATACTTTCCCGTTCGGGGTCAGGCCTCCAGTATCCTGGTCAATCCGGTGGCTGGATATTTCTTGACTGGTGCGGTGACCGACGTAAAGCACCTTTTGGTCTGGACTGATTGCCAGCGCCGACGGCCCGCCAGCAACGGGTACTTCTGCTTTTGGCGTTAACTTGCCGGTCTCAGCGTCCATGCTGAGAATCCCGATTTTGTCACCGTCCTGCAGCGCAATGTACATGTAGTTCGGCATTGACGACCTCCTCCCCTTTGGTTAAAGTTCCTGAAGGTAAGGCTTCTGAAGGTAAGGCTCTTGAAGGCGAGGCTGCTGAAGGCTCCTGCCGTTTGAGTCCCGGCAAGCCCCTGGAGCCCGTAGCTGTATTAGACCGCATCCGGAGGCCGTCGGCAAGCCCCTTCGGAAAAATCGCCCGATAAGTTCCCTGGCAGGTTTTCTCGGTAGGTTTTCTCGGTAGGTTTTCTCGGTAGGCTTTCTCGGTAGGCTTTCTCGGTAGGCTTTCTCGGTAGGCTTTCTCGGTAGGCTTCCTCCGTCGCTCCGGCGAAAGCCGGAGCCCAGGGGAATTTAACTAGACACCGGCTTCCGCCGGTGTCACGGGTGCCACTCTACGAGGTAAGATGCGATTGCCCTGCGCGACCCGCAGATTCTGGTTACAAGTGGGCGCTGACGTGATATCATGGCGCCGCCCAATCCAATATAGCACCAATTCAAAATAAAAATGGAGGCTCAACCATGCCTTTCGGTGGTAATGACTGGTTGGCATTGACCCAGGAACCCACCCTGGAGCCGGAGCTCCCCATCTGCGATCCCCATCACCACTTCTGGGACCTGCGGACTCAAAGCATCCCCTACACCCGGTATCTGATTCACGAGTTAATCGCCGACATCAACAGCGGCCACAACGTCCGCTCCACCGTGTTCGTTGAAGCCAGGTCCATGTATCGCGCCGACGGCCCGGCGGAAATGCGTCCGGTGGGCGAGGTAGAATTCGTCCAGGGTCTGGCCGCGGCCAGCGCCAGCGGCGTTTACGGTCCCAGCCGGGCGGCCGCCGCCATCGTCGGGCACGCCGACCTCAAGTTGGGGAACAAAGTCGAACCGGTCCTGGAAACGTTGCAGGCGGCCAGCCCCAATCGATTCCGGGGGATACGGCACAACGTGACCTGGAGCCCCGACCCGGCGCTGGAAAACCGGGAAACCGAGGGCATCCTGGCCAACAGCACATTTCGCCAGGGAGCCAGGGTGTTGGCGCGAAAGGGACTTTCCCTGGATACCATGCTGTCCTTCCCCCAGTTGCCGGAACTGGCTAATTTCGCCAGGGCGGTGCCCGACCTGACCATCATCCTGAACCACATGGGTGGCGTCAACCGGGTGGGCATCTACGCCAACCGGGACGGCGAAGTGCTAGACACCTGGCATAAAGGCATCGCGGAGGTGGCGGCCTGTCCCAATGTGGTGGTCAAACTGGGCGGTATGGGCATGCCCCGCTGGGGTTTTGGCTGGCACGCCCGGAATGTTCCCATCGGTTCGGAAGAATTGGCCAGGGCCATGTCTCCCTGGAAGACTTATTGTATCGAGCAGTTCGGGCCGGAACGATGCATGCTGGAGAGCAATTTCCCTCCGGACAAGGTCTCGTTCTCCTACAACGTGATGTATAACGCCTTCAAGAGATTGACCAGGAGCTACTCCGCCACCGAGCGCGCCAGCATGTTTCATGACACCGCGGCCCGGGTATACCGTATTACCGTTTAGCGGCCGGTCGGTGGTATTCTGGTCGGGGTGGCTTGCCAGGGTTATTTTGCCATTAGCCATTCCCTGGCCCCGTCGCCGTCGTGCCAATCAAGGGATGTCGAAAGGGGAGAAAAAACTCATGTCACAAGCCCGGGAGCGGTTTCGCGATGTCCTGTCAAGGCCTACCTGCACCGTGGCGGCCAACATCTTCGATCCTCTATCCGCCCGCATCGCCCATATGTTGGGCTACGAGGTCTGCTTTTTGTCCGGATCGGTGGGCAAGGTGGCAAACCTGGCAGTCCCGGACATCGTTATGTACAATATGTCCGACGCGGTGGACCATTGCCGCCGCATCACCCGCATGGCCGACGTCAGCCTGATGGTGGACGGTGAGGACGGCTTCGGCAATGCGGTCAATACTATGCGCACGGTAAAGGAACTGGAGGCCGCCGGCGTTGCGGCCATCGAGATCGAAGACAGTATCGCCCACGTGCAATTCAACGCACCAGACCCGGGCCTGTATTCCACTGCAGAGCAGGTGGGGAAACTGGAGGCGGCGGTCGAGGCGTGCACCGACCCCACCACCGTCATTGTGGCCCGCACGGCTGCCCTGGCCAAGTGCCCGCTGGACGAGGCTCTGGACCGGATGAAGGCCTATGCCCAGACCGGCGTGGCAGCCATCCGGCTGACGGGCCTGGGGACCCGCCAGCAATTGGAGGCGGTCCACCAGGCCACCTCCCTGCCTTTGACCGTCCTGAGCCCTCCCGCCGACATGGTCAACGATCGGGCTTATCTGGCTGCCAACGGGATCAAAATACTGATGCTGGGCAATCCGGCCTTCGGCGTGGCATTAAAAGCGGTCTACGATTGCCTGAAGCACCTGAAGGACGGCGGAGCAATGGAGGAACTATCCGACCGGCAAGCCTCCTCCGAATTGCTGCGGGCGGTGAACCGGACCGATGAGTTTATCCAGCAGCAGCAGCGGTTCTTGCGTTCCTGAAGTACCGGCCAGCCCGATATTTGTCCCAGTTGGCGGATATGGACCTATTGGATGGACTTGAGACAGCACCTGGTATATTGGATGGTGGGCCGGTTCTATAACTACCTGTCCAGCCGGGACCGGCACGGAAAACTTACCTTCATGAATTTTGGCTTCGCTTCGGCGGAGTCCGAAATCAATAGCACGCACGCCGGGGCACCCGACCCGGAGGTCCGTCGCAAGGCCCTTTATTGGACGGTGGCCAATAGCATCGGGGCCAACGGGTGGGACTGGCGGCAAAAGGACGTTCTGGAAGTGGGTAGCGGAAGGGGCGGCGGCGCGGACTACCTGATGGCCCGCCTGAAACCCAGGTCGTATCGGGGCATTGATCTGAGCGCCCGGGCCATCAAGTTCTGCCAGGACCGGCATTCTCACCCTGGGTTAACATTCAGTCAGGGAAACGCCGAAGCGCTGGAATTTCCCGGTCGGTCCTTTGATGTGGTAATCAATCTGGAGTCGTCCCATTGCTACCCCCGAATGCTCAAGTTCTTACAAGAGGTGGACCGGGTATTGCGTCCCCGGGGCTATCTGTTGCTGGCGGACTTCCGGCGACGGGTAGGGGTAGCCTCGCTCCATAGGTACTTGCAAAATTCCGGCCTGGTGGAGATCAGCCGGCAGGATATCACCGAGAATGTGCTGGCGGCGCTGCGTCTGGACAGCGCGGCGAATCTGGCGTTGATTCAGCAGTATGTCCCGTGGTGGCTGCACTGGCTCTTCCGGCCCTTCGCCGGAGTGGAGAATAGCGGAATGCCCGAGTCTTTCGCTTCTGGGGAGCGGGTGTATTTGAGCTTCGTTTATCAGAAACCGGCCTGACAGATCAGGACTGTGGCATTGCTAATACGGGGTCGAGATCCCAACTACCTGACTCCGGCGAGACCCGGCAGTTAGGGCCGCAGCAGATGTGGTAGGATGGGTCAAAACAGCGCCAATACATTGCCAGGAAACGGGGAGGAGAATAACCATGGGAGTGATTCGATTTTATGAAGGACCTGCCGCCACTCAACACTATATTGGAAAGCTTTCCAGCGACGTTTCTCAAGTCTACGACCTGAGTTTAATCAGCGCGCCGATACCTAACGAACTGGCGCGGTCCTGTACCTTGCTGGAGGTCCAACCCGGGACAAAAATCAAACTGTATAATTCTCCGGTGGCCAGTGTTGACGAGGGCTGTACCGAGATAACCGTGCGGACCTACGTCGAGGAAAAGTGCGTTCCCGTCTTCAATGCCGCCACGTTCGACGACCAGGTTGAGGTCAAGGTCCACCAGGGAAGAGGAGAACCGGGCAAGGTCTGCCGGATCGAAGTGCAAAGTAGCTGAACCTGGGTGTGAGAGATTCAGGGCGGCGGCCTCAACCAGATTGATGCGGTACCGCAGGACAATACGGAGGAAGCTGGACATGGACCAATCAAGCTATAATCCGCTGACGGCCCAGGAACGGTATGTGATTGAAAATAAGGGGACCGAACCGCCCTTCTCCGGAGAGTACGAAGACTTTTTTGAGGCCGGTGTCTTTGTCTGCCGCCGGTGTAACGCCGAACTTTACGAGTCAAACGACAAGTTTGAGGCCCATTGCGGGTGGCCGGCCTTCGACCGGGAAAAGCCGGGAGCCGTCAAGCAATTGCCGGACCCCGACGGCATGCGGACCGAGATTCAGTGCGCCAACTGCGGCGGCCATTTGGGCCACGTCTTTTTTGGCGAAGGCCTTACCGCGACCAACGCCCGGCATTGCGTAAATTCCCTGTCGATGAAATTTGTGCCGGCCGGACTGCCAAAATCACATTCGCCAAAATCAAATTGAAGAGGTAAGCACCCATGCCTGCAGTCGGAACCGGAAAATATACTTATGAATTGATCGAGGGTTGGGCCAAGTTACCCGCCGGGGAAACCTTCGGCATGGTCAGTGCCGTGGCCACTGACTCCCAGGACCGGGTGTACGCCTTCCAGCGCCATGAGCCGCCCGTGGTCATTTTTGACCGGCAGGGCAACTATCTTGGCTCCTGGGGCTTGAACGCCATCACCAACCCCCACGGTATTTTCATCAAGAACGACATCGTGTACATCACCGACCGGGAAGATTCGGTCTGTTTAAGATATACCCTGGACGGCAAACCCCTTCAGGTATTGGGCGAACGGGGGGTGCATTCGGACACCGGCTGTGAAATCCCCGGGAAATTGTGCCCCCGCGCAGCCGGACCCTTCAACTACCCGGCAGAACTGGTCCCGGCCCCTTCGGGGGATATGTACGTCGCCGATGGCTACCGCAACGCTCGGGTACATCGCTTTGCCGCCGATGGTCACCTCAAGTCTTCCTGGGGAAAGCCCGGTAAAGGCGGTCCCAATGAATTCCACCTGGTTCACAGCATGATGGTCGGGAACGATGGCCTGCTGTATGTGTGCGACCGGGAGAACAATCGAGTCCAGATATTCAACGCCGACGGTGAATTCCAGAACATGTGGACCGACCTGCTACGGCCCATGGACATCTCGCAAAGTCCCGACGGGGTTTTCTGTATCAGCGAGGGCGGCAATGATGCCCGCCAGGGGTTCACCGAGAATACTGAATCACGAATCAGTCTGATGAACCAGGCTGGCCAATTGTTGGCCCGATGGGTGATTCGCGGTGGTCACGGTAGTTGGATTGATGCCCATGGCGATATTTACGTGGGCGTGCCCGGTGGCGCCGGCGTCGATAAGTACGTGCGCAAAAGGTAGTCCAATATAACCTGGTAGATTCGCAGATTGACAATCCTGGGAGCGCAGATCCGCTAACGGGTACGCGGCCACCGGTGTTATACGTACTGCCCGGCGCAATGGCCCGAGGCCCAGGCCCACTGGAAATTATAACCGCCCAGCGGCCCCGTCACGTCGACCGCTTCGCCGATGAAGAACAGGCCGGGGACGGTCACGGCCTCCATGGTCCTGGATGAAAGTCCGGCGGTGTCCACGCCACCCAGCGCGACCTCCGCTTTGCGGTAGCCCTCCGTGCCGGTTGGGGTGATGGTCCACTCCTTCAGCGTCCCGACGATGGAGTCCAGGTCCGTAGCCGACAGCCCGCTGATGGCCCGGTTGGACCAGTACTTCTCGCCCATGGCCCTTACGAGATTCCGGGGCAGTAACGACGAAAGAATGGTCGCCAGTTCCGACCTGGGTCGGGAGACCTGTTGTTCCTTGAGGTACGCCGCCAGATCGAAGCCCGGCAGCAGGTCCACCCGAATCGGTTCGCCCTCCGTCCAGTAAGAGGAAATCTGGAGTACGGCCGGACCGCTGATGCCATGGTGGGTAAAGAGCAGGTTCTCTTCAAAACTAACGCCTTTGCAGGCAATCCTGCCGGGCACGGATAGCCCGGCCAGGCGCTGGTAGAACTCCAGGTCCGCCCCCCGGAACGTCAAGGGTACCAGGCCCGGTCGCATCGCCGTGACCTTCAGCCCGAACTGACTGGCTACTTCGTGGGAAAACCGGGTGGCTCCCATCTGGGGAATTGAAGGCCCTCCGGTGGCCATGACCAGCGAGTCAGAAACTACCGCCCCCAGGCTGGAACCGGTCACGAATCCATTGTCCCGCTGGATCCCGGTGACCTGGCATTTGACTCGAATGGTTACGCCGGCTGACTCGCATTCCGCCAGCAGCATGCGGACGATCTCCCGGGAGGTGCCGTTGCAGAAGAGTTGCCCCAGCTTTTTCTCGTGGTAGGCGATGCGGTGCTTGACCATCAGGTCGATGAAATCCTGGGGGGTGTACCGGGTCAGGGCGGAGATGCAAAAGGACGGGTTCCGGGACTGATAGTCCTCCGGGGTGGCGGACCAATTGGTGAAGTTACAGCGCCCACCTCCGGAGATCAAGATTTTCCGACCAACCTGATCAGCATGCTCCAGAAGCAGGACCCGTCGCTTCCGCTTTCCGGCCTCGGCGGCGCACATCAGACCTGCCGCCCCGCCACCGACGATGACCACATCGTAGCGCTCCATCCGACGCCTGGTTGCCCTACCAGGATCAGGCACCTTCCCTGGAAAGGGTGCTGACCAGGGAGACCAGGGCTTTCTGGTAGACTTCGGCATCTTCCCATCCTCGAAAATCGAGGACCGGTCCCTCCTTCAGGATGGTGCAAAGCCGGTCCTCCCGGTCGTAGAAGAGGCGGTCCGGGGCCAGGACCGTTATGGTCTGGTGGGACCCGGGACGGTGAGATCCGGCCAATTCGGAAAAATACTGACTGGTCTGGGAATTTTCCAGGGATTTAGCCGTGCATAGCAGCACCAACCGGTCGTAATAAATGGAATGGGCCAATATCACAACACCAGAATTCGAGGCCACTTCATCGTCGGCGGCTATCGTCCAGCACGGTATCTGAGCGGATAACAGCCCCGACCGGAGCCGCGCGGCCAATTCGCGATCCCCGGTGGATCCGACAATCAATACACTGGGGTAATCCCGCGCCAGCCCCCTCAAGGAGGCCTGGGCGGCGATCAGGGGCGCGGCAACTCCAGCATTTTCCAGGAACACTCGCGGGATCGCCCCACCCGACCGGGCGAAGGTATCCAGACCAATGGTGCTGGGTCCGGTATGGCGCGTCATTTCCAGCCCGATCGCCCGGCTCAAGTCACAGTTAATCAGTCTCGTTATTCCCAATACCGCATCCTGGAATATCGTGCTTTCAATATCTGTCCTGAATATGTAGGCATCTCTGAGGTCAGCCCCGGTCAGATCCGCCATCCTGAGGGACGCAACCGTCAGATTGGCACCTCGTAAATTAGTATTGCGCAAGTTCGCCCAGGACAAATCCGTAAATGACAGGTCAGCGCTGGAAAGATCGGCCCCTTCCAGGTTGGCGTAGCCAAGATTGGAGAAGGACAGGTTGGCCCCCGTCAGGTCGACCTTTTCCAGGGAACTGCTGGAAAGGTCGGACCGCACCAGAGAACAGCCCGCCATGCTGGCCTTGGTGAGGGTGGCGCGGGTCAGATTAGAACGTGACAAATGGGCCGAGTTCAGGTTTGCGCCGGCCAGGTTCGCCTGTCGAAGGTTGCATCCAGTGAGGTCAGCCCCCCTCAGGTC
>DASTLM010000197.1:0-1540 GCA_035714945.1 Dehalococcoidia bacterium
GAGACGAACTGGAGAGCCTCCTGGCGCGGTGGATCCCTGAAACCCTGAGTTCTGCACCCCAGGACTGATAAAGAATGCCGCGGAAATCCAGAGACCTGTTGGCTACTTGCGCACTTTAGCCTTTCTCGGTTACCTCAGTTCGACTACCCGGTCTATGGTGGGAAAGATTCGATTGCCCTGGAGGGCTACTTTCTCGGGATTGACCTCCCTTGGGATTGACCCCCGGCAAAGGGTTTCAGCATCGCGTAGATGTAATCGTTGACCGGTGTCGGGACATTGACTTTGCGGCCAGCGCGGACAACTGCGCCGTTCAGGGCTTCCAATTCCAGAGGTCGTCCAGCCAGGATGTCGGAATGCATTGACGCTTGAAGTTGTTCCAGGGAGCCTTCGATGTACCTGATGGTCAGGTCAATAGTATCCGGGTCGAGTTGAACGCCAGAAGCCCGTCCCACCGCGGCAACCTCTTCCAGGCAGCCGGCGATAAATAGACGCCATTCCGGGCGGGGCATCAGTTGCGCCATGGTCTGGCGGGCCAGGGTAGTAACCCCGGCCATCGTCGCGATGAACAGGAACTTGCTCCACAAGGCCTGGTGAATATCCAGGTTAAACCGGGCCGGGACACCGGATTTTTCCAGCGTCTGCAATATCCGCTGGCCCCGCTGGGTATCGCTACCGTCCGGCTCGCCAAATTCGACCCGTACCACTGGGCCATTCTGCGTAACCACGCCGGGTTCGGCCAATCCCGCCTCAATGTAGGCCGCCCCGGGCAGCACATGCTCGGTGCCAACAATGTCGGCAGCGGCCTGATAGCTATTGAAACCATTTTGCAGGCACAGGACCACGGTATCCCGGTCGACCATCGGCCGCATTGCTGGGATTGCCTGGGGGTTGTGGTAAGTCTTCACCGTCAGCAAGATCAGATCAACCGGGCCGACCTGCGCCGGGTCATCGGTGGCGATACAGCGGGTGACCAGCTCGCCCTGGTCAGTGATAATCCTGAGGCCCTTCTGCTTGATCGCCATCAGGTGCGGACCGCGCGCGATCAACGTCACCCGGTTGCCACCGCGGGCCAGCATGCCGCCAAAGTAGCCGCCGATGCTGCCCGCTCCCATTACCGCTATTCGCATCTGCAATTCCGCCCCATTGGATCAGTGTTACCCAGGATACCCTGGTCTGTCCCGAGCGACAATTACCTCGCCGAACTTCCCCAAGGGGGTTTTTCCGGAAAGCGCTGATCTGCCCCTGACGGTAACAGCCGCCCAGGAATTCCAGCTTATGGGCCACCCATGCGGCAGCCGAAATTATGGCCAGCAAGACTAGCAAGGCCAGGCCGGCCAGGCCAATCAGAATCGGTATCAGCACGTGTGGTTAACCATTAGATTAAATTAGCATCTAAACCCTGGTGCCTCGCTGTTCCAGCCGGCGCCGTTCCTGCCAGTCGGCCTCGGCTTGCGATTCGTCCAAGTCTTCGTCGAAGAAACCATGACCTCGCTTGACGATGTGCATGGCCTCGTAGAACAACAGCCACACCACATGCCGG
>DASTLM010000198.1:0-2504 GCA_035714945.1 Dehalococcoidia bacterium
AACTACCACACCACAGATGACCCCACAGGTCGTTATACCAACGGTGTCCAACAGTTGGTGGTGCGACGTGTCTGCTTCATGGCCCTGCTCCTTCTTGATACTTGTTATTCGCGGTGTGACTTAAGGCAACCCAACTGCTAACGTTCCAATTAGACCGCAAATTTATTACCTGAATTTATGAAGCTGCGCCGGGCATCAATACTTTCTATCCGGCATCATGGCAGGCGGCTGACATCGCATCTGCCGGATCAATACACCAGATTTACTCTGGCATTCACGTTGGAATTGGTCAGGGAGCCTCATGACGCAAACGCACCAGTACCCGCCAGGTTCACTGGTCCGGGCACGGGGTCGGGACTGGGTGGTAACCCCTTCAAACGATCCGGGGCTGGTCCGTCTCAGACCGGTTGACGGTGTCGACGATCACGCCGTGGGCGTCTATGTCCCTCTTGAAGCCGACGCCATCCAGCCTTCCCGGTATCCGCCTCCGGACCCGAAACTTCCGGGAAACTTCACCAGCGCCCTCCTGCTCCGGGACGCCGCCCGCCTGACTCTGCGCAGCGGCGCCGGTCCCTTCCGGTCCATTGGCCGCCTTTCGGTGACACCCCGCCCATATCAATTCGTACCCCTGATTATGGCGCTGCGAATGAACCCCGTCCGCCTGCTGATCGCCGACGACGTCGGTATCGGCAAGACCATCGAGGCCGCCATGATCGCCCGCGAGTTGCTGGACCGGGGCATCGCCCGCCGGTTGGCGGTCATTTGCCCTCCCCACCTGTGCGACCAGTGGGAGCAGGAGCTCCGGGACAAGTTCAACCTGGATACGGCGGTCATTCAGACGTCCCGGATTGGCCGCCTGCAACGAGAGGTGCCCCGCCAGGACGTTAGCATCTACCAGTACTTCCAACACCTGGTGGTCAGTATCGACTACATCAAGTCGGACCGAAACCGCCGGGACTTTATCGCCAACGCCCCGGATTTGATCATCGTAGACGAGGCCCATACCCCAGCCAGGCCGCGCGGAAATCATAGGAGCCAGCGTCAGCAAAGGCACGAATTCCTGGCGGAGTTGATGCGGGCCCCGGACCGCCACCTGGTCCTGACCACCGCCACACCCCACAGCGGCATCGAAGAGAGCTTCCGGTCGCTCCTGGGACTGCTGAACCCCCGGTTCGACCTGCCGGTGGACCAGGACATCCCCCGTGACCATCTCGTTCTTCATCTGGTGCAACGCCAGCGCGCCGATATCCGCAACTGGCTGGGCGCCGATACGCCGTTCCCGGAACGCCACTCCACCGAACGGCCCTACCGGATGTCGCCCGAGTATCTGAAGCTCTTCGAGGATGTCGTCGACTATTGCCGGGAGTCGGTGTCCACCAACTCGACGCTCCGTCAATATCAATTGAGGGTGCGTTATTGGGCGGCGATGGCCATCCTCAGGTGTGTTTTGTCCAGCCCGGCCGCGGCGTCGGCAGTATTGGAGAACCGCGCCCGTACCCGAGCCCAGGGGGTGGTAATCGGCCCGGACCAGGACCAGGACCCGGATGATATCTTCCGCAACCAGGTGTTCGACTCATCGGAGGACGAGCAGCCGCCGGACTACACCCCGGCGGGAGCGGTCGACGACCCTGCGACGTCCCTGACCCCCGGCGAACTGCGCCGGCTGGACGGGTTCCTGAGGACCGCCCGGGGACTGAGCGGCCCCAGGCTGGACGCCAAGTTGGCCGAGGCCGGCAGGGTTGCCGGCGAGTTGCTGCGGGAAGGCTACAGCCCCATTATCTACTGCCGGTTTATCGCCACCGCCCAGTACGTCGCTGAGCAACTGCAAGAGATGCTCCAGCGCGACCACGACGGACTCAGGGTAAAGTCGGTCAGCGGCGACGACGGCAGCAGCGAGCAGCGCCGGGCAATCGTTGACGCCCTGGCAAAAGAAAAGGTCCGGGTGCTGGTGGCCACCGACTGCCTCAGTGAGGGGATCAACCTTCAGGAACACTTCAACGCCGTCATCCACTTTGACTTGCCCTGGAATCCTAACCGGCTGGAGCAAAGAATCGGCCGAGTAGACCGCTATGGCCAGGAAAATGGCACTGTGAAAGAAGTGCTGCTCCACGGGGTCAACAACCAGATAGATCTAATAGTGTTAGATGTCCTGCTGCGCAAAAATGCCGCTATCCGCAACTCCCTCGGTATCTCGGTCCCAATACCGGTGGACTCGGACCGGGTGGTCCAGACGCTGATCGAGAGCGTCCTGCTTCGGCAATCGGTGCAGACCAGGCAGTTGCAGCTGGGGCTGTCCTCGCCCGCGGTCAACCAACTTCACAATGCCTGGGACCAGGCCAGCCAGTGGGAAAAGAATAACCGCGCCTACTTTGCGCAACAAGGCATCAAGCCCGATGAGGTCGCCCGAGAGCTGGCAGAGATGGAACCTGCCCTGGGAAGCCCCGAAGACCTGCTGCGGTTTACGGGAAACGCCCTGCAGAGGTTCGGGGGAAGCCTGGCTGAAG
>DASTLM010000199.1:0-10262 GCA_035714945.1 Dehalococcoidia bacterium
TCCACGAACTGGAGCAGTTCCTGCGTTCCCAGCGGGGCAGCGGCACCGGGGAGAATTTCTGAACTGCGGTCAGGGTCAAGGTGTATCACCCCGTCGACTCCCGTCAGGAAGCCGTTGATTGCCCTTCGGTAGGCTCAACGACCACGCCATCACCCAGCCCATTTTTCCTGCGATCAATCCATGACTCCACGGGCGGGTAATCTGGGGTCAGGGTTAAATCCGGTAGTGGGGTAATCGTTCAGCCGACGGGTCACTTCGGGGCCCAGTTCGGTGCACTGGTGCAAGCCAGAAATTGGTATCAAGAACCTTTTCTGGACCCCCGGCGTATAATTATGCATCAGACCGTCAGTTACAGGAGTTGCGCAATGACCAATACAATTCAACAGGCGAACGCTCACGGTCAATCCATCTGGTACGATAACATTCGTCGGGGGATGATCGATTCCGGCGAGTTGCAGAACCTGATTGATCAGGGGGTAACCGGACTGACCGCCAACCCCACCATCTTCGAGAAAGCCATCTCCGGCAGCGCGGACTACGACGCAGCTCTGCTGAAATTGGCCGGCGCCGGCAAGAGCCTCAACGAAGTCTACGAAGACCTGGTGATCAGCGATATTCAGTCGGCGGCTGACCTGCTGCGTCCGGCGTATGATCGCAGCGACGGCGTCGACGGTTACGCTTCCCTGGAAGTGAACCCCCATCTGGCGTCGGATACCAGCGGCACCGTCGCCGAGGCCAGGCGGTTCTTCCAGGCTCTCCACCGGCCCAACGTGCTGATCAAGGTGCCCGCCACTCCCGAAGGAATACCGGCGATTCGCCAGCTCATCGGGGAAGGTATCAACGTTAACGTGACTTTGATATTCGGTCTGGATACCTACCAGCAAGTCCAGGAGGCATATATTTCGGGGCTGGAGCAACTGGCACAGAGGGGCGGCGACCTGAGCCAGGTGGCGTCGGTGGCTTCCTTCTTTGTCAGCCGGGTAGATACCGCGGTGGACCACGAACTGAGCCGGCTGGCCGGTAACGGCAGCAGAGATCTGTCGGATTTGATGGGACGGGCGGCGGTGGCCAATGCCAAGCTGGCCTACCGGTCCTTCCAGGAGACCTTTGGCACCCAACGCTTTGCCGCCTTGAAGCTCAAGGGAGCCCGGGTACAGCGGCCCCTGTGGGCCAGCACCGGCACCAAAAACCCGGCCTACAGCGATGTCCTGTACGTTGACACCTTGATCGGGCCAAATACCGTCAATACCATGCCCGATGCTACCCTGGAAGCTTTTCTGGACCACGGACAGGTTTCGGCAACGGTTACTCAAGGAGTTGCCGAAGCCCAACAAGCTATCAGATCTCTGGAAAGCGCTGGGGTCAGCCTGTCGGCAGTCACATCGAAGTTGTTGGCTGACGGAGTGAAAGCCTTCGCCGATTCCTTTGACCAGCTTATGGGTAATATCGAAGGGAAGCGTTCCGTGCTGCTGTCTGCCGCTAATTCTCTTCGTTAGCGTCCAGGGAAGGTGGTGGAGGTATGGAGTTGTTGGAAAACCTGCCCGGATTGGAAACCGTACTGGCTGATTTGCAGCGGCAAGATGTAGTGCGCCGGATCTGGCAGGGCGACCACACCCTTTGGAAGCCAGATCCCAGGGAAATCACCGACCGTCTGGGCTGGCTGACCGTTGCCGACGCGATGCGGGTGCAGCTTCCCGGCCTCCTGAAATGGGCTGGTGAGGTCAAAGACGCTGGTTTTCGTCAGGTAGTCCTGCTGGGAATGGGCGGCAGCAGCCTGGGGCCAGAGGTGCTGCGCCAGACTTTTGGCAGCGCGCCGGGTTATCCCCAGCTAATTGTGCTGGACTCCACGGCACCAGCCTGGGTGCAGTCGGTTACCGATGCCATTGATCCGGCCAGGACTCTCTTCCTGGTTTCCTCCAAGTCTGGCTCAACCATTGAACCCAACGCCTTCTATGCCCATTTCCGCGGCCTGGTGGAATCAGCGGTGGGGCAGGACCGGGCCGGTCAGCACTTTGTGGCAGTTACCGACCCTGGCACCGTCCTGGAAACGCTGGCCGGCGCGGCCAACTTCCGTCGGGCCTTCTTGAACCCTCCGGATATCGGCGGCCGATACTCGGTGCTTTCCTACTTCGGGTTGGTACCAGCGGCCCTCATCGGGCTGGACCTCGCCAGGTTACTGGACCGGGCCGACCAGATGCGCCGTCGCTGCGGCCCGGAAAAGGTTGGTCAAGAAAACGCCGGTCTCGAAAACCCCGGTTACTGGCTGGGCGCGGTGATGGCCGCCGCAGTGCGGCAGGGCCGGGACAAGCTAACCCTGGTCACTTCTCCGTCAATTGTCG
Source organism: Dehalococcoidia bacterium (assembly GCA_035714945.1). GTDB lineage: Bacteria > Chloroflexota > Dehalococcoidia > Lucifugimonadales > UBA3495 > Casp-Chloro-G3. The sequence continues at coordinate 2,340 of DASTLM010000199.1, forward strand.
GCTTTGGTCTGTGGGTCGAGCAGTTGCTGGCTGAGAGCACCGGCAAGGAAGGCACCGGCATCATTCCCATCGCCGGAGAGCCGTTGCTGCCCGCCGAGTCTTACGGGCAGGACCGGCTTTTCGTATACCTGCGGCTGGAGGGCGACGATAATCCGGCAGTTGATTCGGCGTTGCAGCGCCTTCAGGGTTCGGGCCACCCGGTGGTGCGGCTGAACTGGCAAGATCGCTACGATCTGGGGGCCGAGTTTTTCCGCTGGGAGTTCGCCACCGCGGTGGCCGGTGCGGCGCTGGGAATCAATCCCTTCGATCAACCCGACGTTCAGTCGGCCAAAGACCAGACTGATCAGGTCCTGGGCCAGTACCAGACCACGGGGAAATTGCCCCCCACTGCCAGTGCAGGCTCGGTCAGCAGCTTGCTGCGCCAGGTTAAACCCGGAGACTACCTGGCGATCATGGTCTATGGCCACCAAACCCCGCAGCTTGATGAGACCCTGCAGTCTCTACGCCGGCGGGTGATGGAGCGTCACCAGATCGCCACCACCCTGGGCTACGGACCCCGGTTCTTGCATTCCACCGGGCAGATGCACAAGGGCGGCCCCAACTCGGCACTGTTCTTGCAAATTGCCGTGGAGCATCAGCAGGATATTCCAATACCAGGCTATCCCTTCACGTTCAGCGTGCTAAACCACGCCCAGTCATTGGGGGACTTCCAGGCGCTGCAATCCGCCGGCCGGCGAGCCCGGCGGGTCAACCTGGGCACCGATGCTGAAGCCGGCGTTGCCAGGCTACTGGGAGAATTGGCGTGACCCGGGGTCGGGACTGACCGCACCAGGCACACCGTCCAGGCAATCGGGACCCTGGCCACCGGGACCTTTGAAGCGGGAAATAAGGGGATTTCTTCGGGTTCTCGACGGTTTTGAATCGGGTCTCGGTGATGAACCAGTGATGGACCAGGGGAGGATGATCGTGGAACTGGGTATGATCGGGCTGGGCCGCATGGGCGGCAACATGGTGCAGAGATTGTTGCTGGGCGGACACCGGGTGGTGACCTACGACCGGAGCGCCTCGGCGCTGGCGGACAGCCAGTCGCGGGGAGCGGTGGGAGTCTCCTCCCTGGCTGACCTGGTGGGCCAGTTGACCCCTCCCCGAGCGGTGTGGATTATGCTCCCGGCCGGGCAGCCCACCGACGATACCATCGACCGCCTGATACCTCTGTTGTCCTCCGGCGACACCGTCCTGGATGGCGGCAACGCCCATTACAAGGACAGCATGCGTCGGGCGGCGACGCTGGCCGCCCATGGGATGGACTTCATGGACGTGGGTACCAGCGGTGGCATCTGGGGTCTGGCTGAAGGCTACTCCTTGATGATCGGCGGAAAAGCCGAGACCTTCCAGCGGCTGGAGTCCATCTTCCAGACCCTGGCCCCGGCGGTTGATAAAGGTTACAGCCATGTTGGCCCGGTGGGCGCGGGCCACTTTGTGAAGATGGTGCATAACGGTGTCGAATACGGGCTGATGCAGGCTTACGCCGAGGGTTTTGAGATTCTGGATGCCAAGAAGGAGTTCGGCTTGGACCTGCGGCAAATTGGCGAGACCTGGCGTTATGGCAGTGTCGTCCGTTCGTGGCTGCTGGACCTGGCGGTGGAAGCCCTGGCGGCAGACCCCAATCTGGGAAGCCTGCAAGCGTACGTCGATGATTCCGGCGAAGGCCGCTGGACGGTGCAGGAGGCGGTGGACCTGGCCGTGCCCGCGCCGGTTATCACCCTGGCGTTGCAGCAGCGGTTCCGCTCCCGGCAGGAGCAGCCCTTCGGGGCCAAAATGCTGGCGGCTTTGCGGCAGCAGTTTGGCGGACATGCCGTACGGGAATCTCAATGACCCCGTCAGCCGAGACCACCACCCTGGTAATCTTCGGCGCCAGCGGCGACCTGACCCACCGGAAGCTGGTTCCGTCGCTGTGTAGTCTCGACTGCAAGGGCCGCCTGCCCCAGGACTTGAACATCGTGGGGGTGGCCCGACGTCCCCTGTCCGACGATGAGTTTCGTGCATCCCTTTATCAGGGAATGAGGACTGGCGGCGAGTTTGTGGCGTCTCCCGACCAGTGGAGAAAGTTCTCCCAGCGTATAATTTATTCGGCTGGTGACGTGGGCGCGGCGGAGAATCTGGCCCCTTTGCAGCAGCGGCTCGCGGTGTTGGAGAGAGGGTCCCACAAGACCATCAACCGGCTGTACTATCTGGCGCTGGCCCCGTCATTGTATGACCCCGCGATCAACAGTCTGTCCCAGGCCAGAATGGTGGTTGAGGACGGTGGATGGCGGCGAGTGGTGATCGAAAAGCCCTTTGGGTCCGACCTGATTTCGGCCCAAAAGCTCAACGACACCGTCCATTCGGCGTTTAAAGAGCATCAGGTCTTCCGCATCGATCACTATCTGGGCAAAGAAACAGTGCAAAACTTGCTGGTGTTCCGTTTCGGAAATACCATCTTCGAGCCCATCTGGAACCGTAATTACATCGACCACGTTCAGATAACGGTGGCCGAAACCGTGTCGGTCTCGGAACGGGCCGGCTACTACGACCAGGCCGGGGTGCTGCGGGATATGTTCCAGAATCATCTGCTGCAACTATTGACCCTGGTGTCGATGGAACCGCCCGCCAAGTTTGAAGCCGATGCGTTGCGCAACGAGAAAGTGAAGGTGCTGAACGCGGTGCGGCGTATCTCTCCCGAGGAAGCCGGCTGCCATACGGTCCATGCCCAGTACAGCGGTTACTGCCAGGAGGCGGGAGTTGGGGACAACTCGGTCACGCCCACCTTCGCCGCGCTGCGTCTCTACGTGGACAACTGGCGCTGGCAGGGAGTGCCCTTCTATCTGCGCTCCGGCAAGGCGCTGGCCGAGAAGGCCACCGAAATCATCATCCAGTTCCGCCGCCCTCCGCATATGCTGTTTCCCATCGAAGCCGGGAAAAACATCCCCGCCAACGTGCTGGCCATCTGCGTTCAGCCCGACGAGGGGGTTCATCTGGAGTTTCAGGCCAAGACTCCCGATGCCGGCCTGCAAATGCGTCAGGTGGACCTGGAATTTCACTATCAAGACGCTTTCGACCAGCCGATACCTGACTCCTACGAACGGCTGCTGCTGGATGCCTTGACTGGCGACGCCTCCCTGTTCACCCGCAGTGACGAGATTGAGCAGTCCTGGGGCATTATTGACCCCATCATCTACGGCCTGGCCAGCTCGAACATGCCGCCTCCCTATCAATACCTTCCGGGAAGTTGGGGTCCAGAGCAGTCGGACACCTTCCTGGGGCTGGACGGCCGGGCCTGGCTGAGGGGCTGCGGCGAACATAAGTGAGTCCAGCTGAGGCAGCAGTATGCATTCGGTATTGATGGTGGTGTTCGATGGCTTGCAGCCCGCCCAGGTTAACCCCGGCCTGATGCCCAACCTGTCAGCTTATGCCGCCAGAGGTGTGACTTTCTCCCGTCACCATCCGGTCTACCCCACGGTAACCCGCGCCAACGCCGCCAGCATGGTCACCGGGCGGGTCCCCGGCGGTCACGGACTGGCCGCCAATACGCTGATGATCCGTGACTTCGACCCGTGCCGGACTATTCCGGCCCTGGAACCGCAACTGGCCCAGGTGAAACAGCAGACCGGCCAGGTGCTTATTGCGCCGACGCTGGCCGACATTCTTGCTCGGTACGGCGAAGAGTACATTGCAATTGGCGTGGGCACCAGCGGCAACGCCTACGTGCACAACCCCAACGCTGACCAGTCGGGCGGGGCGACCATCCATCCCGACTTTACGCTACCCGGCAGTCTGAACCAAGAAATCATTGCCCGTTTTGGGCCCTGGCCTGCTGAGTCTCGTCCCAACACGTCCCGGATGGCCCACGCCGTGCGGATTATGACCGAATATATACTGGCCGAGCGGCAGCCCAGGGTCGCCTTGATCTGGTCCTCCGAGCCGGACAAGTCCCAGCACGATGCCGGAGTCGGCTCCGAACTTTCCAATCAGGCGGTGAAGGAGGCCGATGCGCAGTTCGGCAGTCTGATGCGCTGGTTGGACGCCACCGGCCGGGCTGGAGACACCGACGTGATGGTGGTCTCCGACCATGGCTATTCCACCATCACTGAGGCCATCAATGTCGAGTCCCTGCTGCGGGGGGCCGGCTTTCCTTCCGTAGAACAGCCGGGAGGCGTTGCCGTCGCCGGCAACGGCGGCTCGGCGCTGTTTTATACCCACCACCAGGACCCGGACGTGGCCGGCAGCCTGTCTCAATTCCTGATGGAACAGCCCTGGTGCGGGCCGGTGGTTGCCTCCGATGCAGTTGGAGAAATTCCGGGTACCCTACCGGCGTTTCTGGTGGGAGACCAGGGACCGCGGGCGCCGGAAATCACCATGTCCTTTCAGTGGAACAGCCGCCCCAACCGGGTTGGATATGGGGGGCATGTTTACTCGACCGGCGGCCGGGCCGGCCAGGGCCAGCACGGTTCCATGAGCCGCCACGAGTTGCGGAACGTGCTGTTTGGCTGGGGTCCCAGTTTCAAAAGGCGCAGTACCGTGCTGGCGCCCTCCGGGAACATCGACCTGGCCCCCACGGTGCTGCGCATCCTGGGCATGGACCACCAGGTGCCAATGGATGGGCGAGTTCTGGAAGAAGCCCTGGTGGGCGGGCCGCGGGTTGACCGGGTTGACTGGAGCGGCGAAATTTACAACGCCGAGCGCCGATCAAGCCAGCAGGTGTACCGGCAGCAGATCAAAGTGTCCCTGGTGGGTGATACCGTTTATGTGGACGAGGGCAGTAGCACCCTGGGTAGGCGGTAGGCAGGCTGGCAGACCCCTGACAAAAATGGTATCTTGGTGGACAGTAGGGTCAATGCCCCATCCCGCCGGAGAATCCCACATTCAAACTACCACATTCAAATCACATTCAAATCGCCAGGAGGAAAACCCATGGCTCAAATCAAGCACATTGCTATTGCCACCCAGGACGCTGACGCCACCGCCAGGTTTTACATCGATGTCTTCGGTTTACGGGAGATTGCCAAGCTGGACAGCAACAACGCCTACGGATACTACCTGAGTGACGGCAACATCAACATGGCTATCCTGGACTTCAAGAATGAGGGAGTCGCCGGTCCGGAGTACGGCACTGGCTTCAGCGGCATTCACCATATCGGGTTCGAGGTGGAGAGCCTGGAGGAAATAGCCGAGAAGCTCAAGTCCGCCGGTTCCAGCCCCAGGGACGACATTAACCGTGCTTTGGGCGTGGGCATGCCCGGCGTTCGCCACTCCAACGTAGAGGTCAAGTACAGCGGCCCCAACGGGGAGATTCTGGACGTGTCCGAGACCGGTTGGGTTGGCACTCGCGGCTTCGATTAGACCCGGACCAGTAGGCCCGGACCAGTAGGCCCGGACCAGTAGACCCGGGCCAGCACGTCTATATCACCAACTAGACAGGCTAGTTACCATAAGTATTATTTTGTGGTCAAAATATCATTGATCGAGGCCACCAGGGGGCAAATTGACTGCCCATGCGCCAGTGGATATAATCGCAATGCTTGGACAGAGGACGGAGAGAACGAAAGCTAATCTCACGCTAATCTTAAGGAGGTCCAAATGGCTTACGAACACATACTGGTGGACAACGAAGATGGTGTGGCTACCCTCACACTGAACCGTCCCGAGGTCCTTAACGCCATGAACTTCCAGCTAACCTACGAGCTCAACCAGGCGATGATGGCAGCCAACGCCGACGACGAGATCGGCTGCATTATTATCACCGGGGCCGGACAGCGCGCCTTTTCGGCGGGAGGTGACATCCACGAACAGCGCGAGGAATCCAGGGGCCATATATCGGAATTCAAAAGGCTGCACGGTCCCAGGAACCCGGAGTGGTCCTACGACATTTCAGCATCGCCCAAACCGGTTATCGGCATGATGAACGGCCTGGCCCATGGAGGTGGATCGGTATTGGCATCGTCGCTGGATTTCCGGGTCGGATGCGAACACTGTAACTTCCGTTTTCTGGCGGCCGCCTACGGCCGAATCAACTGCACCTGGACTCTGCCCAACCAGGTGGGCTGGCCCATTGCCAAAGAGTTGTTGTTCACTGGCCGGGTAGTTGAGGCAGAGGAAGCCCTCCGCATCGGTCTTTTGAACCACCTGGTGCCGTGTCAGGAACTCCGGACCAAAACCATGGAGTTGGCCACTGCCGTTGCCAAGAACCGGCCCGAAACGGTTCGAGGGATCAAGCAGTTGCTGCTCCAGGGAATGGGCCAGGACCTGCGCCAGCAGTGGCAAAACGAGAGAACTTTCACCACCGAAGTGGTCCAGGGTTGGGGAGTGGAGGAGGCCTTTGGGGGCGAAGGAGGGTTCCTGTCCCGGAGAGGGCGCCCTTAGCGGTACAACCCGACTCTGGGCCGTATAACTTGGCCAGATGTCCCAGACGTAGAAATAAATCCCGATAACTATCCCACCTGAAATTGGCGTATGAACGCCAGTGCCGGGCGTAGCCGGGCATTGGGCTGGTTTCGTGTTGCTTTTTCTATAAGAGGGGCCGTAGAATGGGCCTACTCTGAAATGGGATAGGAGTTTGATATGGCAGAGTACAAATCGCCATTGGACGGCATCAGGGTACTTGATCTGGGTCGCCACCAGGCCGGACCCAGGTGCGCCCAGGTCTTGGCCCGAATGGGAGCAGAGGTAATTAAAATTGAGCGGATTGGGGGCGAAGAGACTCGCTACCATGGGCCCTTTGTGAGAGGGCAGAGCGCCTACTGGGCATCGCACAACAGTGGGAAGAAGAGCCTCAGTATGGATCTCAGGACGGAGGAAGGCAAAGAAGTGCTGAGGGAGCTGGTCAAAGTCTCGGATGTCTTTCTGCAAAACTTCCGCCCTGGGACCATCGAGGCAATGGGCTTTGGATACGACGTGCTGAGTGAGCTCAATCCCCGCCTCATTATGGTCAATGCATCGGCATACGGGCAGTTCGGCCCCTATTCGGAAAAGATCGGGTACGGGCCCGTGGGTGAATGTATTTCCGGAGTCACCATGACCATAGGGGAAGAGGGTTGGCCACCGGTCCAGGCTCGGGTATCCTTGATCGACCGCACCACCGCCTTGCACGCTGCTATTGGGGTGCTGTCGGCCTTGCGGGAGAGGGATTCTTCAGGTCTCGGACAGACTATCGACGTCTGCCTCGCTGATTCCGGTTACAGCTATACCGAAATCCCGGTATCCGCCTACGCCGGCAGTGGCATTGAGCCGAAACGCGGCGAAGGAGGAGGTGCTCCTCCCAGCGGGATTTATCCCTGTAAGGACGGCTATGTGCTGATCACCGCCGGAGACCAGCACCAGTGGCACCGGGTATGTAACGCGCTAGGTAGGCCGGATTGGCTGGAAGACCCCCGTTTTACTACCCGGTCCGAGCGAAGCAAGAATCGGGCGGTGGTGGATGAAGCGGTGCGAGAGGTCCTGAGTACCAGGACGCCACCAGAGGCCGTCGAGCATTTCACCAGGCACGACGTCACCATCGCCGCCGTAAATACCATTCGCATGGCCGCCGAAGACCCCCATCCGTGGGAAAGGGGAATCATAGTAGAGGTCCCCGACTTTCGGGCCGGCACCATCCACGTCAACGGCGACTACTGGCACATGAGCCGCACTCCGGCGGTCATTGGAAGTCTGCCCGCCGTCGGAGAGCACAACCAGGAGGTTCTCTCCGGTATCCTCGGCTACTCCAGGGAACGAATCGCGGAACTGGCGGATAAGCAGGTCATCAGTCAGTCCGACCACTACGACGAACTGACCAGTTAGATATCGCCCGGATCTATCCCACCTGATGGGGCTGCCGATGTCGGCAGCCCCATTTCAACTGCCTGACACTACAGTCGCAGTTCTCACTGGTTGCCCTCACCCCAGCCC
>DASTLM010000200.1:0-7756 GCA_035714945.1 Dehalococcoidia bacterium
TTTACTGTTGCGCGCTGGCCCTGGAGCGCAACCCGGCGGTTGCCAGGGATATTGTGGCCCGGGGGCATGAAGTCTGCGGGCATGGTTACCGCTGGGAGGAGTACCATGCGGCCACTGAAGCCGAGGAGCGGGAGTCCATCAAAAGGACCGTTGCTTCACTGGAACGGACCACTGGCCAGCGTCCGGTGGGGTGGTTTACCCGATACGGCCCCAGCGTCAACACCAGGCAGTTGGTGGTGGACGAAGGCGGATTTATCTACGACAGCCTGGGGTTGAACGATGACCTGCCCCATTTTGTGGAAGTGAACGGCAAGCCCTGGCTGGTGGTGCCCTACAGTTTTGAGACCAATGACGCCCGTTTCTGGCGAGGCGGACTGGTCAGCGTCAACGATTTCTACGAGTACCTCAAAGACGCCTTCGACTGCCTTTACCAGGAAGGTCAGACCCATCCCAAGATGATGTCGGTGGGCCTCCACTGCCGTATCACCGGTCTGCCTGCCCGGTCTCGGGCAGTGGCGCGGTTTTTGGAATACGCCCGGGGGTTCGATGGAGTGTGGTTTGCCCGCCGGGATGAGATCGCCCGCTGGTGGCTGGAGCACTATAAGAGCGGGTAGAAAGGTTCCTGTCCTGGGGTGGAGCTAGTCAGCTGGGACCGCGGCTTCAGCCGCGTTGAAAGCCGGCATGACCTCCTGGGCGAACCACTCCAACTGTTCCAGGATGACTTGCTGCGGGGTGCCCGCTGGTTGTCCGACGCTGATCCGCTCCAGCCCTGGATACTCGGCCTCCACCACTTTCAATTGTCGAATAATCTGTTCTGGCGGCCCGCAGAGGAAACCGCCCCGTTCCACCGCCCGGTCGAGGCTGGGTAGCCCGGCGACCGGCGCCCGCCTGGGGTCGCCCATTGCCTCGATCTGTTCGTCGGAAAGGCTGCGGGCCAGGCGCAAGGGGCCGAACATCTTCAGGTTTTCTTCATAGTATTTCGCGGCCTCTTTGATGGCCTGTTCCCGAGTATCTGCCAGATAGAAGTGGTACCCAATGCTCAGGTTTGCGCCCAGTTGCAGCTCCCTACCGGCCCGCATCTGGGCTTGCTGGTAGGCCATCACCACGTCTCGGATGGCCCCGCCTTCGGCCACGCCCCCGCCGATGATGCCCTTGATGTTGTGCTGGGCCATGAAGTCCAGGCCCCGGGGAGTGGCGCTCTGGATGGGCTGCCAGCATTCCACCGGTCGGTTCCTGGGTCGGGGCACCAGGGTTATCTCCTCCAGTTCATAACCCCGGTAAGGCACCCGAGGCGGAATGGTGTAATTCTGGCCCCGATGGGAAAAGGAACGTTGGTTGAAGGACTTGAAGATAATCTCCACCTGCTCTTCAAACAAGTCCCGGTTGGCGGCCTGGTCCAAGAGTGGAGATCCGAAGGTCTCGACCTCCCGGGTATGGTAGCCCCGGCCCACGCCAAAGATGACGCGGCCTCTGGTTAAAATATCGGCGGTGGCAAAGTCTTCGGCCAGGCGCAGGGGGTGCCACATGGGGGTAATGTTGAAACCGCAGCCCAGGTTGATCCGTTCCGTCAGATGGGCCAGGTGGACGCTGAGCAGCAGGATATTGGGGAGGCACTCGTAGCCTTCGGGCTGAAAGTGATGCTCGGCCATCCAGAAGGTGTCATAGCCGGAGCGGTCCATCAGTTGCGCGATGGCTAGCGATTTGTCAAAGGCGGTGGCCAGGTGCTGGTCGGAGTAGGAGCGGTCGTTGACCGGAGTGCCGCCGTAGCCGACGTCTTCCATATCGACGTGGCCGGCGAAGAGACTATCGAACTTGGTGATCACTAGTCGTCTCCTGGATCAGAATTGCTGGATCAGAATTGCTGGATTAGAATTGACTCAGTAAAACCTATTCTAGCCGCCGGGAGTAGTCTGTCAACCGGCTCAATCCGCGATTAACGGGCGTATAGCGATTAACAGGCGTATAATGGAACGTGCGATACCCGCAACCATCCTGATCCAATCATCGTGATCTATCGTATTCTACCGTAGTGTTCTACCGTAGCGTTCTACCGTAGCGTAGAATCAAGCAGCGTATAACCTGGCAGAATCTAGGACACCGGGAGACACCTTTTCGATATGCTAGAAGGCGGCATTTACCCTTTTCTAATTCCCTTTGGGCGGACTGTGGCCGGATTCTGTGTTGGGGTAGTGCTGGGCATTTTCGGTGGTTGGATGGCGATCACCTTCAATTACATGATCGAGTTCCCCTGGTCGCTGGAAGTCCACCGTAATATTTACATTTTCGGCATCGGACTGGGGGGCGGTCTGGGCGCCTACTGTGCTTGGATGAACTTTGGCGTGAAGTGGTATTTGATTGTGGCGACGATACTGCTGGTGCTTGCTGGCGGTGTCGTTGGGGCGTACCTGGGATTGGAGTACGGGAAGGTCGTCGAGCCCAACTACCTGGGCCGCCGCTACACCATCGACAATATGATGCATTGGGGTGCGGCCATCGGAGGCATCACGGTAGCCACGGCGCTGGGTCTCTTCAATTATGTAAAGAATCTGGGCCGGTAACCCCGGAAATAGCCCCGGAAACCGTTGGGTAAAGGGGTCGTGCATTTAGCCAAATCACAGCTTCCGCAACCGGGGCATGAATATCGCCATGGTCAGGGCCAGGGCCGCCAACCCCACACCGTTCACCAGCAACGCGATTCTGCTGCCGCTCAGGTCTGCCAGGTACCCAATCTGTAGCTGACCCAGCGGGGCGGTGCCGACGGCTACCGTCCACGAACCCATTGCCCGGCCTCTTTGCTCGTTGGACACGCTGGACTGGAGCAAGCTCTGGTGCAACACGTCGGTGATGGCGGCCATCACATTGACCAGGGTTACGAACACCAGGGCCATCCAGAAGGTTAGCGACTGGCCCAGGAGGATCTGGCCCACTCCGAATAGACCCAGCGTCACCAGCAAAAATACTCCTTGCCGTTGGACCTGGCCCAGGACTGAAAGGGCGAATACCCCCAGCGCGCCGCCAACGGAACGGAAGGCGACCAGGACTCCCAAGCCGACTGGCCCCACCTTCAAGACATCCAGCGCCAGCACTGGTATCATTACCTGGTGGGAGAATCCCAGAATTTCAACGGCTACCGTCGAAACTAGCAGTACCAGCATCACCCGGTTCGACCGGAGGGCTCGAAAGTAGTTGAGCAGGTTTTCCTTGAGGGACTCCCGGCCGGTTGATGACCGTCCGCCCAGCCGCCGCAGGAAATGGATCAGTAGCGCACCGGAAAAGTAGCTGGCGCTCATGGTCAATATGGACACCGCCGGCCCGTACCACTGGATTAGCCAGCCGGCCGCTAACGCCCCGAGGACCTCTCCGGCCCGCTGGGCCAGACTGATGGCTGCGATCCCGCTGACCGCCCCGCTGGCGCCGACAATGTCATAGGCGTATACTTGCCGGGCGGTCAGGTTAAATGCCTGCAGCGTACCCAGTAGAAAAGCGAACAGTATTAGCGGCCAAAGGGTGAAGTTTCCGGTGTATAGCAGTGCCACCATCGCCAGGGTGGTCAGCATCATTCCCCAAAGCGAATAGCGCATCAGCGCGCGGCGGTCCAGCCGGTCGGCGACGGATCCGGCGGCCAGCCCCACCAACAGATTGGGAAGTGAACGCACGGCGTAAAGCTCGGCGACCTTGATCACCGAGCCGGTCAATTCGTACATCAGCCAGACCAGTATCACCTGCTGCATGCCCTGGCCAAACTGGCTGCAAAGGGTGGAGGCCCACAACACGCGCAGGTCACGGAAGCGGAAAGTCCCGACCAGACGGCCATAATGAGACCGGCTGGAGGCAACCCGGGACGCTGGGGGGTTCTCGTCTGAAGATGGCATGGATGGTCAAGAAACCGGAAGCAGCGGAACGGATTCGATGGCCTGACGTTGAGTCTATCACAACCTGAATGTCGATATTGCGGTTGGGCAGGGGCTTATGGCGACATCGCCAGTTGCTTGATAGAGTAATTCAGGTATGGCGGGGCTTGAAAGATAAGGGCAATTCTGGCAAGATAGTTGCATGAGAATTGGTGCTTTTGAAATAGATGAGCCAACCCCGGAATTGAAGAACCCTCACGTTTTTGCGATGGTCCGTCCCTGGGTGGACGTCGGCAGCGTTGGAAGCCTGACCCTTACCCGGCTAGAGCACTTCCTGGGGTCTAAGGAGTTGGGCCGGCTGGTTCAGCCGGGCAAGTATTTTGACTTTACCAGGTATCGTCCGACCATGCGCCTGGTGCAGGGGCAGCGGGAAGTCACCGTGCCCAACAGCATCATCCATTACTCCACCTCCGAGGAGGGTCCGGATTACCTGTTCTTGCACTTGATGGAACCCCACGCCAACAGCGAGGAATACACCGACTCAATTCTCGACGTCATCAAACACTTCGGCGTCCGGCGCTATTGTCGGCTGGGGGCCATGTACGATGCGGTGCCCCACACCCGGCCGCTGCTGGTCACTGGCACGCTGGGGGACGTGCCGTTGATTAAAGAAGTCCCCAACTTCAAGGTTCGCCGCAGCACCTATCAGGGACCGACCACCATCATGAACCTGGTTTCAGAAGGCATTGAAAAGATGGGCGTGGAAGCCATCAACTTCATGGTGCACCTGCCCCAATACCTCCAGTTGGAAGAGGACTACACCGGCACCTCCCGTATGATTGAGGTGCTGTCCTCGGTCTATGCCAATATTCCTTCGGATCTGGCTCCGATACGTCGGGGACAACGTCAGTATCGGGAGTTGAGTTCTGCCGTGGAGCGTAACTCAGAGTTGAAGCAGCTCATCCAGCAGATGGAAGCCTACTACGACGCTCAACTTGACGCTGAAGAAAACAAGCCCGATGATCCGGCCCCCCTGGTGGACCTGTCACCGGAGATCGAGCAGTTCCTGAGCGAGCTTGGCCAGCGTATGGATACCGAAGAATAGGGTCACAATAGCGACATCAACGTCATCACGCCCAGGGCGACGGCCAGCACGAACATCATCGCCAGGAAGGCACCGCCATTGGTGTCCTTGCTCTGCCGCTCCCAGGGCCGATCATTGTAACGCTGCAGCCGTTCCATCTCCTTCTCCCACATGTACTCGCCAACTCTGCCTCGGTAACGGGATATCACAGTCCGTAATCCTCCTGGCTCTGCATTGAATTGCGCATATATGATACCCCATGAAAGCGACATTCGCCATCAGGGAATTAACCCTGGCGTTGGATGAGGGGTTGGTCAACCAGAACATCCGGCGCGGGGGAGTAGAACCACGGGTGGAATAATGGTGGCAACGGAGGGGTTCGAACCCACGGCCTAGCGCTTATGAAGCGCCCGCTCTTCCACTGAGCTACGTTGCCACCTGGAGCGCGCCGACCAGCCGCCGGGCGCTGCTCACGGATTGTTATACTAAGTCCTGCAGAAGGGGGATGTCAATTGCTTCCCGGAGCCAGTGGGGGCAATCTCAGCTTACCCGGTAGAGGGCCCACCGTCACACCGGCGGAAGCCGGTATCCAGATTCCCTCCCTGGATTCCGGCTTCCGCCGGAACGGCGATACAGTTCAGACATCACAGGATTTGCTAGCAGATTGTCTACCTTCAGGAAGATGCGATTGCCCTGCATTCCGCCAGATACCTGGTCGCAGCTGATAACTGAGGTGCATGCGGTCGCCTGGGCTATTCTTCCAGGGTTATGTCCCCGCTTTGACCGCCTCGTTTCCGAACCAAACGAATGGCCCCGATGCGCATCCCCCGGTCCACCGCCTTGCACATATCGTAAACCGTCAGGGCGGCCACCGACACCGCGGTCAGGGCCTCCATTTCCACCCCGGTCTTGCCGGACGTGCGAGCCGTCGCGGTGATTTCGACGCGGCTATTTTCGGCGTCCAGGGCCAGATCAACGTCGATCTGGTTCAGGGGCAGGGGATGGCATAATGGGATAAGCTGCGAAGTCAGCTTGGCTCCCATGATTCCGGCCAATTGGGCGATGGTCAGGACATCGCCCTTTTTCATCAGTCCTTCCTGGACCAGCCGCAGGGTTGCCGGTTGCATCGAGACCTGACCTCGCGCGATTGCCTCGCGGTCGGTGATGGGCTTGCCACCGACGTCCACCATGCTGACCTTGCCCTGTTGGTCCAGATGGGTCAGTGCGGTGCCGCGCTCTGGTCTGGGACTGCTCATGGTTAACTCCTCCCGGGGCGGTGGGCGTTATTGCCGGGATGCTTGCCCCCGGTGGGGCGCTGGTGCCCGGCTTGGCCATGCCAGGACAGGGTGCGTCTCCCGGTCCGACTCTCGTCCCTGGTCTGGAACAGGCCCGCCTCCATGGTGGCCACCCGATTTGCGATCTCCTTCCCGGGAGAGTTTCGGTTACTGCCCAACCACTTCCAGGCAATGTTACGAGTTGTTTGAAGCTGATCCAGCTGGGCCCACAGGTCCAGGTTTGAGTTGCGATCCCAGCCCCGGGTCATGGTATTGATCAGATACTGGCTGTCGGAGTGAACCGTCACCTTCTGGCACTCCCGGGTAGCCAGCAGGCCCCGGATAGCGGCAGTCAGTTCCATTCGGTTGGCGGTGGTCGAACGGTCATTGCCCGACACGATGCCGCGTTCCCCGTTCTTGAAGAACACGGCGGCCCAACCGCCGCGACCCCGATTGCCAGCGCAGGCCCCGCAGGTGAAAATCTCGTTGGAATGGCTGGCGGTCAATGTCATAGATTCCCCAGGGTATCGGGCTGATGCCGGAGGCCGACAGCTCTATCCGCCAATCTGGTACATCTCGATTTTGCGGGGCAGGTTCTGGGCCGGCGCCAACCGGGAACGCTCCTCGGAGTAACGGTCAGTACGGTTGCTCCAGAGGTGGCTTATCAGGTCAATCAGGTCCGGTTCGGTGGCCCCGGCTCGCAGGTGATCGCGCAGGCTCACGCCCTCACTGCCGAAGAGACAGGTGAAAATCCTGCCGTCGGTGGACAGTCTGGCCCGGGTGCAACTGCCGCAGAAGGGCTGGGTCACCGAGGCAATCACGCCGATCTCGCCCTCGCCGTCCCGGTATCGATAGCGGTTGGCAACTTCTCCCGGGTAGTTGGCCTCCATCGGTTCCAGGGGCATTTCAGAGTTTATCCGGCCAACGATCTCCGCTGCGGCAACGACGTGGTCCCATTTCCAGCCGTTGAGGTTGCCCACGTCCATGTACTCAATGAACCGGACTATGTGCCCGGTGCCCTTGAAATGGCGGGCCAGGTCAACAATGGTAAGGTCGTTAACCCCTTTTTGCACCACCGCGTTGATCTTGATGGGGCCCAGTCCCGCCGCCGCCGCCTTTTCGATGCCCTCCAACACCCGTTGAGTGCTGAACCCCCGGCCGTTCATTTGCTTGAAAATCCCATCGTCCAGGGTGTCCAGGCTCACCGTAACCCGCTTCAATCCGGCGTCCTTCAACTGCTGGGCCTGTTGCGGGAGCAGGTAGGCGTTGGTGGTGAGGGTGATGTCGTCCGCACCGTCAATTTCAGAAAGCATTTCAATCAAGTGGGGCAGATCGGTGCGCAGCAGCGGCTCCCCGCCGGTAATGCGCAGCTTGTTGACGCCCAACCCGACGAAGATGCGGGCCAGCCGGCAGATTTCCTCAAAGGACAGGATTTCAGCCTTGGGCAGGAACTGGTAGCCCTCGCCAAAAATCTCGGCGGGCATGCAATAAGTGCACCGGAAGTTGCACCGGTCGGTGACCGATATGCGCAAGTCCCGGATGGGACG
>DASTLM010000201.1:0-4702 GCA_035714945.1 Dehalococcoidia bacterium
ATTGCTTTCCGAGTACCTGGATGGGCGTCTGGGGACTGGGGCCCAGGCACGGGTCTCCCGTCAGGTGGATTTCTGTGGGCCGTGCCGCCACCAACTGGACAGTCTCCGGTCTATGGTCGCCCTGCTGCAGGACTTGCCGGAGTTGACCGCGCCTCGTAGCTTTACTCTCGCAACGGCCCCAGTACCGGGGCCGCTAATGCTGCGTCAGCCGCTGCCCCTGCGGGCACCAGGTTGGGCCTATGCCGGGGCGGCTTCTCTGGCCGGATTGGCGCTGGCGATCATGGTCTCCGCCGACACCCTGGGGCTGCTCACCCCTCCTGGCCAGGGCGATTTCTCGATCCAACCCTCCGGGGGCTCGGCCCAGTCCCCGCCGAGTGCTGCCGCGCCGGTGGCCGGCTTGTCAACGGGGATGGCCACCTCCCAACCCCAGATTGCATCGAATGAGCCTGCTGATACTGCCCCGCCGGAACTAACCGCCGCACCGGAGGCAGATCAGTTTAAATCTCTCGGAGCCGGGGATGGCCGGACAGCCTCAACCGAAACCGCGGCGGGGATGGCCCAGCCCGCCGCCGAACCCCACCCAGAGACCCAGGCTCTGGCCGCTGAATCAGTGCCCGGTGCAGCCGAAGCAACCGAGCCGCAAGATTCTGCGCAAGATTCTGCGCAAGATTCTGCGATTGAAGGTAACGGGTCTTCGGAGAATACGGTTGGTCCCTCGGAGCGTGGGACCAACCGGTCGATCGAGGGGCCATCCGAAGGTGGCCCCGCCTCCGATGCGGTGGTGACGCTGGACCAATACCGGGGCACGCCCCTCATCTGGCGGGTGCTTGAGGGGATCGCAACGGCGCTGATCCTGGCTTTGTCAAGCCTCCTGGCGATCAAGCGGCTGAGGTCACGGCGGATGAGCGGCTGATCTTCGGGAACTTTTACATCAATCATTTCGTCAGATTAGTTAGTTCAGGCGCGCCGAATTGAACCGGATATTACCACGGATATTACCCAGGATATTACCCAGGATATTAACACGGATATTAACTAGAGAAAGGGAGATGAACAAAAATATGCTCAAATTAGCCAGCCCAGGGAACAAAATTCTGGCATTATTGGGGTTGGGGGCCGGGTTGATGTTCGCGGTGGCCTGCACGGCCCAATCGCCAGCACCGACCAACAACGCCGAGGCGGCGGATAACCAGGTCATCCTTCCATCCGTCCCAGCCGGCGCGGGGGGCGCCAGCATCATCCAGCCCGTGGCAGGCGCCGAGACCTACCTGAACGGCGATCTTGGGTCGGCCCAGGATCTACCCGGCCAGGACCGCACCATCACCGGCATTTCGGTCAGCGGACAGGGTCAGGTCAGCGGGACCCCCGACCTGGCGACGGTCAATCTGGGCGTGGAGGCTTCCCGAGACACGGTTCAATCGGCCCGAGAAGATGCCGCCGCCGCGATGGAAAAGGTGATCCAGACCCTCAAGGACAATGGGGTCGCCGACCAGGACATCCGGACCAGCTACTTCAGCATCAATCCCAGGTACGACCAAAACTATCAGACTATCACCGGGTTCCAGGTGAGCAACCAGTTGACGGTCAAAATCCGTGACCTGGACTCTGTTGGCAGTGTAATTGACGCGGTAGTCCTGGCGGGGGGCGACCTGACCCGATTCCAGGGCATTAACTTCAGCATCGAAGACGTAAAACCGCTGGAAAAACAGGCCCGCAACGCTGCCGTCGCCGACATGGTCGATAAGGCCAACCAGTTGGCCGCTCTGAGCGGAGTGCAATTGGGCCAGCCCTATTACATCAGCGAGACCGGCGGGTTCAGCCCCCTGCGGTTGGCGTTCGCGGAGGCCGCGATGTTTGACCAGGTTGGTGCCGCTGCCACCAGCATCCAGCCCGGGCAAGTTGACGTAACGGTCAGCGTGCAGGCAATTTTCGCCATACACGCCATTCAATAGAGATTTCCCCAGTGGGGACAACATCCCGAGAGGCGGGGGATCGATAAACCCCGCCTCTTCTTGCGGCAACCGTTCCGCCCTCCCGGCATCTCAGGGCGAGGGGCCGGAGGGCCGGCACGGCCTGGCGTCCGGCCTGGCCCAACGCCCGTAGCTGTTCATATTTCAGACATCTGAGTTTCGCCACGGAGTATCGCCACGTTAAGAAGTGAACCCCGAAACAATGAAGCAACCATTGTGGCTCATCTGGCCGCCAGGTGAGCTGCTGCGTCCTGGCTGTAGGACTGCACCGCTGGAAGCAAAGCTGCGGCGGCGGCCAGGAGTAACACTACGCACCCAATGGTTAGCTCGGCCCACTGGAAGCTGGTTGTAACCGCAATGGCGCTGGTTTCCTGAATTCCTGAAGCTATCAGCCAGGCCGCAGCATGCCCCAGCAGCATCCCCACCAGGATTCCAAGGACGCCGACGGCCAACGCCTCGGCCAGCGCGATGGTGGAGACCGACCATCGGCTCGCACCCAGAGCCCTAAGAATCGCCGCATCCCGCAATCGCAGCGCGCTTACGGCGTAACTGACCAGGAAAACGGTGGCGCTGCCCATGATCAAGGCCACATAAGAGATCTGGGTGAGCATACGCTGGCCCTGCCCCAGGAGATCGAAGAGCCGGGCCATTCCCTGGCCGGTCAACGCGGCCTGGGCAAGAACATCCTGGTTGATTTCTTGGTGAAGCTGGTAGAATTCCTGGATGCCAATAGGGCGCGCCATAATGGCGGTTACTTGCATTTCAGCTTCGCCGACCAGGCCGCCTTCGGCATGGGCGTACCAGTAGCTTTCCAGTGGTACGAAGATGGCCCGATCCAAGGGAGTGTCCGTTGGTTCAAGAATGCCCACAATGGAGTAATAAGTGTCGTGGGGTCCGGTCGCAACCTCTCCTGCAGCTCCATGCTGGCTCTGGAAGGTAGTGTCGGTACCCCACCGCCGTCCGGCATGAGCACCAGGTACCGCCTCCCACTGGTGAAAGGTGAGTTCCTGGGACTGACTGACTTCGCCGTCATTGTGAAAGAGGCGGCCAGTCCCAACCTGGAAATACGGCTGCTGTAAAGCAGGGTCCAGTAACTGGAAGAACTGCTGGTCGACGCCAATCAAGGGCACCCCCGACACGTTATCCCCAAGGGCCAGAGCCGTTACGTGGCCGGCACGCGGGTCTTGTCTCAGCTCTTCCGCGTACCGGTACGGAACGTTTCCCACCGGGGTATCTTGAAGCAAACTAATGCTCATAATCAATTGAGTGGGGCTGCCCTTGGCCCCCAACCAGCGGATCGAAGGGTTTGCTGGCTTTAACCAGGCCGTCTTCCAACGCCTGGCCCACCCCCAGAAGCACGACGTGTTTGTGCTGGACTTCATGAACGACACCGACACCATCCAGCAGGCCTTCGCCGACTACTACCGCACCACGGTGCTCAGCGACGAGACCGACCCCAACAAGCTCCATGGCCTGAAGGCCTTCCTGGACGGCTACCAGGTCTACTCCGAATCACGCATCGACAAGATGGTGGAGCTGTACCTGGGCGGCGCCGCCCGGGAGAAGCTGTCCATTTTTCTCAACTTCCTGGTGGCCAAGCTGCCGGCTCCCAGGGAGGAAGACCTGTCCAGAGGCATCCTGGAAGCTATAAACTGGAAGCTATAGACATGGACAGCTACCGGGTGGAGAAGCAGGCGGCCATGAATATCCAGGTGCCGGATGAAGACGCCGAGATCGGCCCGGTGACCACCGCCGGCGGTGGTCACCGGCCGGAGCCGGAGCTGGAACCCCTGTCCAACATCCTGAAGGCGTTCAACGACCAGTTCGGCAACATTTCCTGGAGCGCCACCGACCGGGTGCACCGGTTGATTACCCAGGATATACCAGACCGGGTGGCAGCGGATGTAGCCTACCAGTACGCCATGGCCAACTCGGACCGGCAGAACGCACGCATCGAGCACGACAAGGCCCTAGCCCGGGTGATGACTGCCATTTTGAAGGATGATACCGAGCTGTTCAAGCAGTTCATGGACAACGAGTCCTTCAAGAAGTGGCTCACCGAGACGGTGTTTGCGCTGACGTATGAGGCGGCCTAGAAATTGCCATTAGATCCCATGGTCGTAGGCAGCGTATATTTCCTTGGGGACATCGTTTCTCAGGCCTATGCCGCGGAGGTGCCAGTCGGCGTCTCGACAGGCTAGCAGGCGAGCCATAGAGTTTCAGATGCAGCCCCAATTGCTAACGCGGCAATTGGGGTCTGACCTTTACTCCTCAGCGGAAGATGCGTTATGCCAACTGGTTGCCAATTCCTTAGCCCAGATGCCTCGTCGTCCACATAGAATCGGGACTCCTCAGCATGACATTGTGGGCATGGTTGGATATCTCATACAAGCTCTTTATAGGACTGAATAGAGGGCACATTCCCGAAGCGTGGCGTGGTTTCACCGCCTCCTGAGGCTACTCTGTCCATTCTCCCGGCAAGGCACCGACGGTCTGGCGAACTACCCGTCAGACAACGAAGCCACCCGGTATTCTTGCCACAGGGACAGCGCGTCATCGAACCTTCGCAGGACCAGGGAAACCAGCGCCAGGGCCTTGACGGAATCGGGGGAGCGGTGCAGTTCACAGGCGCGCCTGGCGTAATCATAAGCGGAATAAACTCGCCGGCTCTGCAATTCTGTCAAAGCCTGCTGCCAGTAACGAGTCGACGCCCGCTCCACGGCCAGGACCTG
>DASTLM010000202.1:0-4378 GCA_035714945.1 Dehalococcoidia bacterium
CTCGAAGTGGCCGTTGACTACCGGAGCAGCCTCCAAACCCAACCAGCGTTCCAAAATGGTGGAATAAGTGCAGCGGAAGTCATTGTTGGCATGAAGATCACCGATCAGCTGATCTTCCTCCCTCAAGGAGGGATATTCCCCGTACATTCCGCCATTTACCCTTCCGCCAACGACGAAGGCGGACCCTCCCGAGCCGTGGTCCGAACCCGAGCCATTATCCCTGATGCGGCGGCCAAACTCAGTGAATATGAATATCAATGTATCCTGTTCCCGGCCGTGCTCCTTGAGATCGGCGTAGAAGTCGCTCACTGCCCCGGCCACCTCCTCCCACAGCTTGCCATGCTTGCCCCGGGTCGTCAGCTCACCACTGTGGGTGTCAAAGCTGCCGTGCTGAGTGTAGTAAATCTGGGTTCCCAGTCCGGCAAACATTACCTGAGCAATGTTTTTCAAATTCTGGGCTATGGAGCTCTGGCCGTACTCTACCGATGAGGCGTATTTTTGCGGCGCCGTCCTGATGATGTCGGCACCCTTGAGGGCATCATTTCCCGTTTGACCCAGAAAGTCGGTCACCGCATCCTTCCCCTGGGCGCCACCATACATCTTCCCGAAAACTTCCAGGGCATACCTTCTGAGGAGTTCATCCTGAATATCTGGGAACAGCCCATAGGTCTCCAGGTCACCCACTGATGCCACCGGCACACCACGGCACCCCAGGGCCCTGGGCAGCCCGCGCCCGAAGTTGACGCCAGTCAGCAGGTTCTCACCTTTTGGATCCAGGTCACGGATCGCCCGGCCCAGCCACCCTTCGGTGCCGATTACTTCAGGCTGCGCCGTATGCCAGATGTCCATAGACCGGAAATGGGAGCGGTTGGGGTCGGAATAGCCGATGCCGTTTATTATCGCCATCTTCCCCTCGTCCCATAGCTGCTTGATCGGCCCCATGTTGGGGTTGAAGCCGAAGTGATCATCTATTGGAATAACTTCCTCAGCAGGTATACCAATGTGGGGCCGGTAGTCGTAATACAGACCATCGCCATAGGGTACTATGGTGTTGAGAATATCGCTTCCGCCTGAAAGCTGAATGACTACCAGTGAGGGGTCTTTCTTGATACTCGTCATGCTTCCTCCTGAAGCTTATGCACGGTTACTACTGATAGAAGTTGGTCCACCCTACCTTGAACCTTTTACCCGATCAAGGATTCCTGATAGGAACCAGAGACCTGACAGGAACCAGAGAAAGCTCAGCGGTTAAGAAGCCGGTAGCCGTTTCCCCTAAGGGTGCCCTGGCCCCCGGAAATTATACCAGAAAGGAGGGTCGCAATTCCCCTGTCGGCTTTTATGCCAGACCCGTAGGCAAAAACCGACAGCCCCCTTGCGACGATATTGTGGAGGGACTCCTGGCGGGCGTGAATGTCAAATGGAGCGAAGAGATCCCAGTCAAGGTGGACGGCACAGCCACGGCTTGATGGGGCCCCGTCGTCCAGCAGGCAGATCGGAACCCGACTCTTGCATATCTAGCAGCGCTCCAAAAGCATGGAATATCAGCCCTGGTTATTGTTGGCGAACTTCGTTCGGTTTATCACCTCAATTTTGCCCGAGTAGTATCGACTACTCCCGCCACCCCATGTTGAACAGGTTGTCGAAGGCCAGGGCCCAGGGCGGCCGCAGGAAGCCCAGGGCCTGCACATCTTGCAGCCAGGCTCCCAGGGGACAGTACCAGGTGTAGGCCGTGCCGCCGGTCAGCTTGCATAGCCGGCTCAGCACCGACTCGGACAATCGGGCGATACTCTCTTTGGTCATCAGGATAATCCGACGGTCCACGACGCCCCGTTCCATCATCTGCAAAGTTCCTTCCCAGGCGCGGTCAATCAAAAAGGCTTCCTGCTCGGCCATGGTCCACTCCACTTGCTGGAATGCCCGCAGGCTGCTCCCCTGGGTACGGGAAACTCGCAGCCGCTGGCGGGTGTAGTCCATCGCTGCATCCACGATACCGGCAATAACTGAACACCAGGACATGCCGCCCAGGCCGCTGCTGGCCTCCATGATTTCGGATTGGTGCCCCGGCCAGGCGACTCGGGTAGCCGGGAAGTCCTTGAACTCGAAGGCGTGACTATTGGTGGACATCATTCCGTGGCCCCGCCATTCCGCGGCAAGACGCATGCCGGTGCTGCCGTCCCAGGGTTGATTGCGCACCTCCAGGAAGAACAGGTCCGGGGTGCTCTCCCCCTCGGCGATGGCCCGGGTGGTCATGAAAGACGTCAACCCGGACCCACTGCCGAAGTGTTTCTGTCCGGACATACGGTATTTGAGGGACCCCGAGGCTTCCGGGACGCACCGGGACCGGGTCTGGCCGGTGTCGCCACCACTACCCGGCTCGGAGACAATGGTGCCCCACCAGGCGCCGTCCATCACCGTCTGGAACACCTCCCGCCGCTGTTTCTGCCACGCTTCGTTGTAAGAGTCGGGGACCGATGGGATTCTCCAGGAGGCCAGCACCCCCTGGTGCATGGCACTGGCCAGGGTTATGGAGGGGTCCCCCTGGGCGAGGATCCGCAGCAACATGCAGAAAGGGCGGGCAAACTGCTCGATGCTTTCCCAGGTACCGCCGAACTCCACCGGCACCGACATTAATGGTACGCCCAGCTTGCGCAGCTGTTCGTAGTCGGCGGGGTCAGCCCTGGTGCGGGTCTGCCGGTCGGCCCGCTGGGACGCCCAATCTCGGGCCAGTTTCGGTATCTGTTCCATGATGGATTCTACGGTCATCGGAAGTCCTCAAATGTTTACAACGTATTTTATATAACGCATTTTATATAACGCATTTTATTAGCGGATTTTAGGTTTGAAAACCAGGGGCGCCGCGGAGCTTGCACCCAGGATTATCCGCCCGAGATCTTTGCGAAGTGGTCCAACCTGGGATAGGAATCCGGCCTTCTGAGTTAACCCTGGGGGAACATGAGGGGTATCATCCCTTCGTAGGCCATATCGTTAGCCATGCCCATAACCAGTCCCGCCCGAGCGTCACGGAAATAGCGCTCGAAGGGTAATCGGCGGGCAAAAGCAGTGCCGCCGAAGATCGTCATGCAGTCCTGAGTTACCCGCACGCCGGCTTCGGAGCAGGCTACCTTGGCCTGGGAGTAGACCAGCTGGGAAGGGGCGCGACCCTGGTCAAAGGCGGAGCAAGCGACGTGCAGCAGGGCCCGCGCCGCCTCGATCTGGGTCCCCATCTCGGCGACACGCCGCTGATTTACCGGCCGGTCCAGCCGCCGGCTGCCGCTGGGGAAACGGCGGGCCACCTCCTGGCACGCCAGTTCATAAGCCCCGGATGCAATACCCAGGTATGCGGCGGCATAGGTGAGGGTCACCACCGGACGGTTGAACGCCCCGGTGTCCCTCTGTAATGTGTGCTCCTCTCCCAGGCGGTTCTCTTCGGGAACAAAGCCGTTGAACCGCATGGGCGAACTGTTATTTCCTCGCATTCCTAACCCGTTCCAGGGCTCCACCACCTCCCAGTCAATCTTGTCCCGTTCGACGAACAGCGCACTGCGGCTGCTCTGGGGGGTATCGGCCCCCACGCGGCAGGCAAACTGGTAATGGGTAGCTTTGCCCGCTGACGTCACATAGGACTTGCGCACGTTATTTATCTGGTATCCACCAGCCACCCGGTCCACATGGGAAGCGGTCTGAGTCGCGTTCCAGTTGTCCCCCTGGCCCTGGGATTCACCGCCAGCGATGGTGGTAAAGACCTCTCCCCTGGCCATCGGCTCGACAAAGTGCTCCACCTGGTAGGAGGTTGGAACGCGGCAGATGATTTCGGCGGCTTCCAGGTGCATCTTATAGCACATTGCGGTGGAAGGGCACTTCTTGGAAAGCTCCTCAATGACCAGGCTGGCGGTGAGCATATCCTGGCCCAGACCGCCGTGTTCTCTGGAGACCCGCAGGCCCCACAGGCCCTCTCGCTTCAGGGCATCCAGAGATTCTTGAGGGTAGGTGCCGGTCTGGTCTACCTGCGCCGCCCGGGGAGCCAACTCCCGGGCAGCGATGGCCGCCGATCGCTCCTGCCATTCTTGTTGTGGTTTAGTTAATGGGAAATGGGTCATCCCAGACACTCCTTTCCGCTAAAATCGAACCAATATGGTATTGCAACATCTGCCCAACCCCCATAAATTTAAATCCCCGGACCCTGCCCAGGGGAACTGAGGGGGACTGGTTTGGCTTTCAGTCAGCGACCATCCTCCGCGATTAACAGGTTGATGAAAAACCCTTTTCGACCATCCCCCTACCCCCTTCCTGACCAGGAAGGGGGTAGCAATTGTAGCTGGGGGCACCCCCAGACCCCTGCCAGAGGGACTTCGCCCCTCTGGACTCCCCTTCTTCAGCA
>DASTLM010000203.1:0-4019 GCA_035714945.1 Dehalococcoidia bacterium
CCGATCCCAATTGTGGAACTGCGATCCTCACCAATACATCACTATGTATCTATGAAGTACCTGGAAATAAAAAACCGGATTTAAAAATACCGGATTTAAAATGCTGGAATTGAAATACTGGAATTGTCTGGCTGGTCAAAAAGCAAGTTACGGCAGGTCGGTTCTCCGGAGCGGGAGAGTAACTCGAAACTCGGTGCCGGCTCCTGGTTGGCTGTCCACCGCAATCTCTCCTCCGTGCAACTCGACCAGCAACTTGGCGAGATACAGACCCATTCCAGTACTTCTGGCCTGGCTGCCTGGACGGTAGTGCCGGCTGCCTTTATCAAAAATGGTTTTCACCAGGTCTGCGGACAGCCCCTTGCCGTTGTCCGCGATACGCACCAGCATCCGATCGTTTTGCAGTTTTACTTCCGCCGATACTTCCGTGCCCAGGCTGTTATGCTTTACCGCGTTCTCCAGGAGGTTGGAAAAAACCTCCCGCAGCGCCATTGGATCGGCGGATATGACATAGGAGCCGTCCGGGTCCGAATTGCTGACAATGCCGCCCAGCAAGATCCCCTTGGCGTCGGCCGCCGGGCCCAGGTCGACCATCAGGTCTTCCAGGAGTCTGGGCAGGTTTACCGGCTCAATCACCAGCAGCTGCTCTGACATGCCCAGGCGCACCACCAGATCCAGCCGGTTTACCAGAGTATCAATCTCAGAAGCCCCGTCGGTGATGGCTTTGCGGGCGACTCGCCATCGTTCGGCGTCCTGAGGCAGTTCATCGGTGAAGCCGTGCAGGTGTCCCCGAATGACCTCACCTACGGTCTTTAGACGGTGGCTGGTACGGCTGAACAGCAGATATATGTTGCTGGGACTGTCAATTTCCACTGGCGAATTGAACCTGCGCCTTCTGCGGGTCAGCCACCAGGCAACCAGACCGCCAAAAGCACCGGCGCCCAGCACCAGAGCAAACAGTGAGTAAATGTCGGTTTGGACAAAGACCATGGGCGTCAGTTACCCGTGGAAAACCGATAGCCAATCTTGTGGTAAGTCTGGATATACTGAGGATTCTGAGGGTCTCGTTCCAGTTTCTGACGGAGCTTGTAGAAGTGATTGTACAACGCACCCTCCTCGCCTTCCAGGTTTGCCGCAGCAATTAGCTGCCTGATTCCCACCGGGCGACCCCCATTCTTTACCAGTACCTCCAGCAGAGAAAATTCTTTGGGGGCCAGTCTCACCTCTCGCCAGTAATCGGTAGCCTTCAGGTAAACTCGCTGGCTGACCAGGTCAATTCTCAGATAATCATCAAAATCTTCTACTGGGTTGGCTTCCGGCAACCTCGCCTTGATCCGCGCCAACAACTCTTCAATGTCCGACTTACGCTCCAGGGTCTCAGTTGGTGGCAAACCCATCCGCTCCTCTACCTGGCGCAACTCCTCGCGCTTGCTGATGTAATCATCCCCTCCCAGTCGGAAGGCTTGCGCCATATACCCGGGTTCTTCAGTTCGGTCTTTAATGGTCAGGAAGACCACCGGAGTAAGTAGTCCTTTTTCGCGTATTTTCTTGCAGACATCCAGTCCGTTCATTTCCTCGTCGCCCAGCATAATGTCCAGCACGACCAGATCTGGAACCTCGGCGTAAATCACCTCCAGGGCCGTCCAACCGTCCTCGGCTTCGACACAGTCGAAACCGGCAGCTTCTAGCGCTGGTCTCACGAAAGACCGGACATTGGGATTGTCGTCCACCAGCAATACTTTAGAGCGCCTGCTACCCTGCAAGGTCAAACCTCCATACTTACCGAGGCCCTGCCAGATTGCACCATCAACTTGATGATGGTTTCAAGGCAGGCATTGGTCGTCGAGCCAGCGAACATGCCACTGGTCAACACCCAGACCGTAAGCCATCCAGTGCCGGAGGTTACGACATCGCAATGCAACGGGTTCCGCGCGATTGAGGAACTGGACCGGACCCAAATTGGCCAAAATTTCAGAGGAGCCTTTGGCTCGATACTCAATGATGAATTGGGCGTTAGATTCAAACCCCGTGTCAGCAACAAGGACGGCTTCAAAGTATGGATGCGGTGCCGCACGGCGCAACGGTCAATGGTTATCAAGTAAGGAATCGGCGCATGCCCCAGCGCCGGGGCCATGAATGAAGACGAACTGGGACATAATTGCTACGCTCCAAGATACTGGACCCAAATCAGAATTATCTCATATCAGGACTTAATTTATCAGGACTTAATATTCCCGAACTGAAGATTTTACTGGATCAGCCTTCGCCGCATAAAGTAGCAGGCGGCATACAGAGAGACCAGGCCAAACGCCATCAGCTCCCCAGTCCAGGCCAGCATCCACCAGGTGAGGTCGCCGGTCATCAATCCACGTACCAGGGCCACCGCCGGGGCCAATGGCAACGCCCACGAACCTCTCTGCACCACCTCCGGCAGGCGGTCCAGCGGAAAGAACACTCCGCCCACCCAAAACATGGGCAAAATGAACAGCGTATAAAAGTTGGTCAAGGCGCCAATTGTAGTGGCGGTGGAGGTCAGAATCATGGCGATGGCCGCGAACATCAGCCCGATCAGAAAGGCCGCCGGTAACGCCAGTACCGCCAGAGGGGACTCAATCAGTCCGAAGATTGCGGCAACCAGCAACACAAAGGCGCTGGACAAGGCACCCCTGGTGGCCGACCAGAGCACCTCTCCCATGACGATGTCTTCTGGGGCCAGTGGGGTAAACAGCATCGCCTCATATACGTGATGCGTTTCCATACGCAGGTAAGCCCCGAAGGTGCTATCGAAGGTGGAATGCCACATGGCGTAGCTGGCGACGATGCCTGGGGTCAGGTACCGAGCGTAGCTCACACCGTCAACGTCCTGGACATAGGAACCCAGACCAAAACCCAGGGCTACCAGCATAACGAAGGGTTCGACGGCGAGACCGCCGACTTCCCCTCGCCAGGAGCGCAGAAATGCGTCGCGGTTACGCTGCCAGACGCGGAATCCGCCCCAGAGAACGGTGCCCTGAATGGCTCCAAGCACCGGGGTCATTCTCCGCGCAGCCCCCGTCCGGTCAGCCTGAGAAACACGTCCTCCAGATTGGCGGGACGGCTGGTCAGCCGGTTATGACCCAAGTCCAGGTCGTCCAGCACCCCCAGGCCCTCCTTCTGGTAAACCACTATCGAGTCTCCCCGGTCTTCCAGGTTAACGCCGACGCCAGCCAGGGATGCCATGATGCGTCCCTTTTCTTCCCGGCTCACCCTCACTTCGGTAACCTGGGAGCCCACGTGCTGTTGGACCAGGTCTTCGGGCTTTCCCTCCACCAGAATCTCGCCGGCGTCCAAAACCAGAAGCCGGTCGCACAAATAGGACGCTTCCTCCATATAGTGGGTGGTCAGTAAAATGGTGATTCCCTGATCCTTGAGGTGGCTGAGCTTCTCCCAGACCAGCAACCGCGACTGAGGGTCCAGGCCGCTGGTTGGCTCATCCAGCACCAGAACTCGCGGATGGTGCAACAGCGCGCGAGCGATCAATAGGCGGCGCCGCATCCCTCCCGAAAGTTTTTCAATGCCTTGATCGGCTTTATCCCCAAGGTGGAATAAATCCAGGGCCTCACCCACCCGGCGACGGGCAACCTGGGACGGCAGATTGAAGTAACGCCCGTAAGACAGCAGGTTCTGGGTAACGTTCAATCCCGGGTCAAGACTATCCGCCTGGGACACCACCCCCAACACCGACTTGATGGCTTTCTGATTCTTGCGGACATCATGGCCATCCACCCAGAGTTCCCCGTCAGAAAGGGGAGAGGTGCAGGTAATCATTCTGATGGTGCTGGTCTTGCCCGCGCCGTTGGGCCCCAGGAAACCGAAACATTCCCCCTGGCGGATGGCAAAACTGATGCTGTTTACCGCCAGGAGTTCTTTGTACCGTTTGGTCAGATTCCGAGCCTGGATTACCGAGCCTGGATTACCATGCCTGGATTACCATGCCTGGATTACCATGCCTGGATTACCATGCCTGGATTACCATGGATATC
>DASTLM010000204.1:0-6218 GCA_035714945.1 Dehalococcoidia bacterium
CTTGCTTCCATCAACTTGCTTCCATCAACTTGCTTCCATCAACTTGCTTCTTTCAAAACGTAGCCGACGCCCCGCAATGTGTGGATGATGCGTCCTTCCCCGTGTTCCTCCAGCTTTTGCCGCAGGTAACCTACATAAACCTCCAGAACATGGGTGTCGATTCCGGACTCAATTCCCCACACTCCCTCCAGGAGCTGGTCCCGAGAAAGTACCTGTCGCGGGTTCCTCAAAAAGGTGGCCAGCAGATCGAACTCTTTAGCGGTCAATTGGAGCAATCGGCGGCCCCGATGCGCTTCGCGAGTTCCCAGATCGATGTTGAGGTTGGCAAAACCCAGCCGGTTAGCATCCGGCGGCCCTCTGCGCCGCAAAAGCGCCTTCAATCGGGCAACCAGCTCCTCCAACGCAAAGGGCTTGATAAGGTAGTCATCGGCCCCGGCTTCCAGCCCGGTCACCCGGTCGGGAATGTCATCCCTGGCGGTAAGCATCAGAATGGGGACGTCACCGCCCGCCCTGATTCGCCGGCACACCTCCAGGCCGTCGAGACCAGGCATCAGGATGTCCAGGACGACGACATCGGGCGGATTCGCCAGGGCCTTTCGCAGACCGGCCTCGCCGTGCTCGGCTACCTCAACGGTGAAACCGGCATAGGAGAGGGCCCGATTTAGCGAGGCCCGGATATTGTCGTCGTCGTCAATAACCAGTACGCGGCTGAAGGGCATATTGGTCGTATTCCTCATTCGCGCATTCTTCCCTTTGATTATAGCCTACGGCCCATCAGCCATTCCTCCTTCACCCTGTGTTCGGCTATAAGACCCACTTGATCGCCTGGAGATTCGGTGCAAGAATTGGACACTAACGAACCTTCTGGTATGGTTCCTTCTGGTATGGTTCCTGGAGGACTTGGACCAGGCACATATCCCATGGGTACCAGAGGTATTGGCCGGGAACAGGGTCGGACCGCGCGGCAGTGGCGCTAACCTGGCTCACGGAGGAACTGGCACAAGTTGAAAGACATCCTTGCTGATCTGGACCAGTGGCAGAGTCAAGGGGAAGAGATCGCTCTGGCCACTTTGGTTCGAGTTCAGCGCTCTGCGCCGAGGCCAGCCGGGGCACGCCTGATTATGACGCGCACCGGACTGATGGCCGGTTCCGTAACCAGCGGTTGCGTCGAGGCCGACGTTTTTGAACGCGCGATGCAAGTCCTGGATTCGGGAGTACCTGCAATCGCCAGTTATGGCATAGCTGATGAACTGGGTTTCCAGGTCGGCCTGAGTTGCGGCGGTTCGGTCGATGTGCTGATCGAGCCTTTTATCGCTAGCGATGACTGGAAGTCCTTGCGACGGGCGGTAGAGGGTTGCCTCCCTGCCGTGTATGCGGTTGGCCTTTCGCCCAGGGGATTGCTGGGGCACAAGTTGACCTTAATACCTGGGGAAGGGACCACCGGATCAATCGCTCCTGAGTTGGATGGCACTATCGTCGAACAGGCCAACCAGATCGTCAGGTCCGGAGGGACCAAAATATTATCTCTGCCCTGGACCGGGGAAGAAACCCGGGTTTACCTGGAAGCCTTCCTCCCCGAACCGGAACTGGTGTTAATCGGGGCAACCCATACCGCCATCTCCCTCAGCCGAATGGCTAAAGAAGTGGGAATGAAGGTAACGCTGATGGATGCCCGCAGCTCGTTGGCCACCGAGGAGCGGTTTCCCGAAGTTGATCGGATCGTCCGGGCCTGGCCGGAGGAGGCTCTGAGCCGGATGAATCTGGGAGACCATTCTTCCGTGGTGGTCTTGACTCATGATCCCAAGTTCGACGTTCCGGCATTGGCCGGCGCTCTGCGTTCCAATGCCCGTTATATCGGGGCTCTGGGCAGCCGGGTCACTCATGAGCAAAGGAAGGGCCAGTTAAGGAAACAGGGATTTACCGACTCCGACTTCCAACGTATCCGGTCTCCCATTGGTCTGAATATTGGTTCAAGAACGCCCCAGGAATTGGCGCTGGCAATTCTCGCGGAGATCGTCGCCCTTCGCTACCAACGCGATGGGGGCTTCTAGCCAATGGCTGGCTGCAAGTTTCCCCCGGGGTCCTGGTCGAATGCTTCCTGACAGCTTGGGCAACAAAAGTAAAAGGTATTGTCCTGGTAGGTCGACACATACCGCGCGTCGGCAATGCTGACGGTCATCTTGCAAATGGGATCGGCTGCAGTGTCAGCTCCTGCGTCAGGTCCCTGGGCCAATTGCTCTATAGCCACCCCTTGATTTCCAGCCCGCATTTTTTGGACAATCTCACAAAGTACGCTCATGGCGACTTCCTCGGGTGTTTCTGCTCCGATGTCCAGTCCCGCCGGATACTTGACTTTCTGCAGGGTCTCGGAAGAAATGCCTTTACGGACCAGGTAATCGATTACCGCTTTGCCTCGGCGGGGACTGGCCACCAGACCGAGGTAGCTGAAGGGGCTGCCGGCCACCGCCTCCAGCGCCGCTTCGTCATAATGTCCCATGGTGGCGATTACTACATAGCCCGGCGCAATATCGGTTCCGGCAGTACTGGCGATGGCTGACAGGTCCCGGACCAGGATTTCGGCATTGGGGAACAACGCGCTGGAGGCTGCCGGGTCGCAAACGCAAACCCGAAATCCCAGGCCGTTACCCTGGTGCGCCAGGCTGCGAGCCACCGGCGAAGCACCAATAACGACCAACCGAGGCCTGGGCAGGAAGGGCTCCAGGTAGATTGCCAGGGTACCTTCGCTCTGACAGGTCATGGGAATCGGGACAAAGCTTTCAAACCCAAAGTTCACTGCTTCCGGGTCAGGTGCCAGGAGCATTACTCGAGTCTGGCCGTCTTGCAGCGATTTACGCGCTTCCTGGATCACCAGCGGCTGGGCGCAACTACCGCCAACCCAGCCGTGAAATGTGCCGTCGGCCTGGACAATGGCTTTCGCCCCGGGCCTGGCCGAGGTAGGCGGTTTACAGCCGACTACTGTCGCCAGAACAAAGGGCCGGCTCTGGCTTTTTAACTCGGTGGCCAACTTTAGCAGGTCATCAAACATGATCTCTTATTCATCAACACCGGCATCCCGTAACACCTTCCATACTTTAGCCGAGGTGATGGGAATGTCGATGTTGCGAACTCCCAGGTGCCAGAGGGCGTCTACCACGGCGTTGGCGATGGCGGCGGGAGCTCCCACCGTTGCCGACTCGCCGATGCCCTTGGCGCCCAGTGGGTGATGGGGGGAAGGCGTGCAGGTCTGGCCGGTCTCCCACACCGGAGTCTCGACGGCGGTGGGGAGCAGATAGTCCATGAAGGTGCTGGTAAGATTGTTCCCGTTCTCGTCGTATACTATTTCTTCAAACATGGCCGGGGCCAGGCCCATGGTCAATCCGCCGTGGACCTGACCTTCTACGATCATGGGGTTAATAATATTGCCGCAATCGTCAACCGCGACGAAGCGGCGTATTTTGATTTCGCCGGTACCTTTGTCGATGTCCACCACGCAGATGTAACTGCCGAAGGGGTAGGTCAGGTTGGGCGGGTCATAAGACGAGTGGGCCTCCAGCCCGGCCTCCATGCCGGCCGGGTGGTCGGTATAGGCGGCGTAAGCGATTTCCTGGATGGTCTTGGCCCGCTGCGGATTGCCCCGGACCCAGAACCTGCCGGGTTCCCACTCCAGGTCGGACTCATCAACGTCCAGGAGGTAGCTGGCAATGGTCCTGGCCTTGTCGCGGATCTTGCGGGCGGCGATGGCCCCGGCCGCTCCGGCGGTGGGCGTGCTGCGACTGGCGTAGGTCCCCAGGCCGTAGGGGGCGGTGTCGGTATCACCCTCCTCGACCGCAATGTCGCCCACCGGAATGCCCAACTCTTCCGCAATGATCTGGGCGTAGGTCGTTTCGTGTCCCTGCCCCTGGGAGCGGGTGCCGAAGCGGGCGATGGCCTTGCCGGTGGGATGTACCCTGATGTCAGCGCTATCGAACATCTTGATGCCCAGGATATCGAAGTGACGGGAGGGGCCCGCGCCCACAATCTCGGTGAAACTGGAAATTCCAATGCCCATCAATTCCCCCCGGCCCCGCTTCTCGGCCTGTTCCTGGCGCAGGGCGGGATAACCAATGATATTCATGGCCTTTTCCAGGGCTGCCGGGTAGTTGCCGCTATCGTACTCCCAGCCCAGCACCGACCGGTAGGGGAAGGCTTCGGGCTTTACGAAGTTCTTCAACCGGAACTCGGCCGGGTCAATTCCCAACTGGTGGGCGGTTATATCGGCCATACGCTCGATGGCGTACACGGCCTCAGTGACCCGGAAGGAACAGCGGTAGGCAATCCCCCCGGGAGGCTTGTTAGTGTAAACACCGTCCACCTCCACAAAGGCATCCTTGAAATCGTAGGAGCCGGTGCAGATGTGGAACAGGCCAGCCGGGAACTTGGAAGGCTGAGTCGCTGCATCGGTATACCCATGATCGGCCACCGTTTTTATGCGAAGAGCCTCCATCGTTCCGTCCTGCCGGGCGGCGATCTCAGCCGAAATGTGATAGTCCCGGGCAAAGGAGGCGGACATGAGGTTATCCATGCGGTCCTCAACCCACTTGACGGGTTTCCCGGTCAGGAAAGATGCCGCTATGGCCAGGACATAGCCCGGGTAAACCGGCACCTTGCCCCCGAAGCCACCGCCAATATCCGGGGCGATAACTCGGATCTTGTGTTCGGCCAGGCCCAGATGCCCGGCCACCAGGGCGAGGACGGTACGGACGACATGCGGAGCCTGGCTGGTCATCCAGATGGTCAGCTTTTCCTGGATCGCGTCCCATTGGGCGACACAGCCACAGGTCTCAATGGAAGAAACATGGATGCGAGGTATGTAAATATCCTGTTTGATGGTCACGTCGCTTTGCCGGAAGGCCCGGTCGGTACTGTTTCGGTCCCCCGCTTCCCAATGCCAGATGTGGTTGCTCTGTTTCTCTTTGTCCTCACGGACAATGGGAGAATCCGGCTCCAGGGCCTTGAAGGGATCGATCACCGGTGTGATCGGCTCGTATTCTACTGACACCGCGGCGACGCCATCGGCGGCGATGTACCGGTCGGTGGCCAGTACCGCGGCGACTTCCTGGCCATCGAATTTTACCGTGTCTACCGGCAGGACCATCTGAGTGTCGCCCATCAAGGTGGGCATCCAGGCCAGGTTGTACTGTTCCAGGTCCCGGCCGGTGATGACCGCCAGCACCCCGGGGATGGCTAAGGCATTGGCACTGTTGATGCTCTTGATTCTGGCGTGGGCCAGCGGACTCCGCACAATGTCCAGGTGCAGCATTCCCGGAAGCTTGACGTCATCAACGTAATTGCCCCGGCCCTGGATGAAGCGGGGGTCCTCCTTGCGCCGGACGGAATGCCCCATTCCGCCGATTTCCGGGGGTGTTCGCAGGGTCATTCAAGCGCCTCCTTCACCGGTTGTTCCGGCACGTATTTTTCCGGCGGCGGACTGGTAGGCTTTGACGATGTTCATATATCCGGTGCACCGGCACAGGTTGCCGGAAATAGCCCGCCGGACCTCATCGTCGGTGGGGTTGAGGTTATCTTGCAGAAAGGCGACGCCGGTCATCAGCATTCCAGGGGTGCAGAACCCGCATTGCAGACCGTGCTCTTCGGTGAAAGCCTCCTGGATTGGGTGCAGCTTCCCTCCCTGGGCCAGGCCCTCCACCGTCATAATCTGCCGTCCGTTGACCTGGACCGCGAATATGGTGCAAGACTTCACCGGCCGGCCGTCCAGAAGGACGGTACAGGCCCCGCAGTGGGTGGTATCACAGCCGATGTGCGTCCCGGTAAGGCCCAGATTCTCGCGGATGTAATGGACCAGCAAAAGTCGGGGTTCTACGGTTGCTTCCCTTTCTTCTCCGTTAACGGTGACCTTGATCTGGACCGTGGTCGGTTGACTCGTTGCGGTGGACATACTCTGCCTCCGAACTAAGATACCTGGCGTTGCCCCCGACCGATTCGGGCCAGAGCCAGACGGATGGCCCGACCGGTTAATACTCTGACCATGTCCCGCTTGTACTCTTCGGACCCCCGCAGGTCCGCCGCGGGGTGGGCCGCTTGCGCCGTTAACCGAGCAGCCTCGCGAATGGTCTCGTCGTCCAGTCGCTGGCCGACCAGAAACGACTCGGTGCTGACGGCTTTGACCGGCGTCGGACCGGCGTTGGTCAGCCCGATGCCCGCTCGCTGGCACACGCCGT
>DASTLM010000205.1:0-3662 GCA_035714945.1 Dehalococcoidia bacterium
CCCGCCTGATGCCGGACCGCCTTGCCGGGCTGGTGGGGGTTGATACCTACCGGAACCTGGCTGACGTCCGTACCGCCGAAGAGATTGACCAGTTCCTGGCTCCCTTACGGGCAAATTTCCGGGAAGCCACTCAGAAATTCGCCAGTAGCATGTTTATCTCCAGTTCCGACCCCGACCTGGCAAAACGAGTCGTCGCTGATATGTCGGCTGCCCCTCCCGTGGTCGGCTTCGCCGCCTCCAAAGCGGTCCGCGATAATGACCGGAATCTCCAGGCCGGTTTGCAGGAGTTGCGAGAATTGAAAGTACCGGTGGTGGCCATCAATTCGGATTACCGGCCCAATGATCTGGAGGCCGCTGGGCGGTACGGAGTCAGAATCCAGACCATGTCCGGGGTCGGACATTTTGTTATGTTAGAAGACCCCAGCACCTTCAATCGGCTGCTCAAAGAAACGATCGACGAGTTTGCCGGCATAGTGGGTAGAGAAGATCGGACCATGTTGGGTCACTAACATCACCTGCCCACGGCGTTATTCTTGAATCCCAACCCCCGGAGGTCTCGATGGACCAGACAACCGAATTACTGAGTTCTTATGCCTGCCACCTCAGCTATGAGGATTTGAGCCCGCCGACGGTGCACCAGATCAAACGTACCGTGGTGGATACCCTGGGCTGCGCGATGGGAGGGTATCTATCCGAACCAGGCAAGGTCGCTCGGCGGCTGGCCAGCAGCATCTCCAGCACGATGCCCTCCCGAATCCTGGGTACCGAAGACCACAGTTCTATGGATATGGCCGGATTCGCCAATGGAGTGATGGTGCGGTACCTGGACTGCAACGACTCTTACTTTTCACCCGGCGGCGGACACCCCAGCGATATGATACCGGCAGCCCTGGCAGCAGGAGATACCCTGAGGGCCGACGGGCAGACCGTTATCACGGCCATCGCGCTGGCCTATGAAATATTCTGCCGCATTTCCGACCAGGTGCCTGAATCGGGCTGGGACCAGGGTATCTTCAGCGTCATCGGAGCCGCTTGCGCCGCCGGGCGGGTGATGGGCCTGGACCAGGAGCGGATGGCCCACGCCATATCGCTGGCGGTGGTACCCAACATCCCTTTGCGAGTCACCCGCATGGGCGAACTTTCCATGTGGAAGGGCTGCGCCGCCGCCAGCGCCACCCGCGCCGGAATCTTCGCGGCCCAGTTGGCCGCCGAAGGCATGTGTGGCCCCCTTGAGCCCTTTGAAGGCCGTAAGGGCCTCTGGGAGTCGGCGTTAGGACGGCCGCAGATTGAGCTGGAAGCCTTTGGCGGGGCCAACGAGCCCTTCCGAATCAACCAGAGCACTTTCAAATTCTATCCCTCCCAGATTCACACCCAGTCTCCCATCGGACTGGCCATCGAGTTGCATTCTCAGGTCAACCCATCCGATATCAAGTCCATCCACATTGACAGTTACCGGAGCGCGGTCAGCAGTGCCTCCACCGAACCGGAGAAGTGGGACCCCAGGACTCGGGAGACCGCCGACCACAGCATCCCCTTCCTGGTGGCAGTCGGACTGTTGGATGGGGCAGTGACTCCAGCCACCTTCACCGCCGAGCGGATTGGCGATCCGGCGTTGCGGCCATTGCTCAACAAAATGACCATCGAAGAGAATGCCGAATTCACGGCCAGGTACCCCTCGGAGTACAACTGCCGAATCGAGGTAACCACCAATTCGGGTGATCAGAAAGTCGCCGCCACTTCCTATCCCAAGGGGCACCGGAATAACCCGCTAAGTGATACCGAAGTCAGCGCCAAGTTCCGGCGTTTGGCCACGCCCACGTTGACCAGTCAGCAGTGTGACGAGGCCCTGGACTTGCTCTGGTCGCTGGATAATCTGACCAGCCTGGACGACGTTTTCGACGCCCTGGTGGTCTGATCTGCCAGTTGGCTAATTATTTGACCAGCCAGGCACCGGTATTTGGAACCAACATGAAACCTCCGGTGCGACCGCTCAGGTCTGCTACCAATAGCTTGAACCATCAATCCGTCGGAGCAGGAATCACGTAGTGATAGTCGAAAGGGCCACCCACTCCCGGGGTTCTGGGGGAACTAGTGGTTGAATACCAGGAACTAGATGACCGCCAGCTCATCCGCCAGACCGCCCTGGGAGTGCGAGAAGCCCTGGAGGAACTGTATAATCGCTATTCCACGCCGGTGTTTTCGCTAGCTCGATTCATGCTGCGCCACGAAGCGCTGGCCGAAGAGGCGACTCAGGACATATTCCTCAACATCTGGCTGAAGTCGGATAGTTACCGAGCAGACCGGGGGGATCCCAAGGCGTGGATAATGAGTGTCGCCCACCATAAGGTGATCGACATCATCCGGTCCCGGCGGCGAAACATTAACCTGACCGACCCCAAGGATTACGAGACCCTGGACCTGCTTCCCTCCCGGGGTCGGGCCACCGATGAAGAGGCAGTGCTCAACCTGGAGCGAGAGCGAATCAATAAGGCCCTGGCGGTCCTGCCCGAAGCACAACGCGAAGTTATCATGCTGGCCTATTTTGAAGGTTACTCTCAGTCGGAGATATCCAACAAGCTGAACCAGCCCCTGGGCACAGTAAAGACCCGGGTGCGATTGGCGATGCAAAAGTTGCGAGTCGAACTGGAAGAAAATGGCACAGAACCAATCTGAAAATCGCTCCCACCCTGAGGGGTTGCTAGAAGGTTATGCTCTGGATGCCCTGACCGAGGGCGAGGCATCCCTGGTCGAGGCGCACCTCGAGCTTTGCGGCGATTGCCGGGAGACGTTGGCGCAATTACAGCAAGCGACGGCATTGCTGGGGTTGTTGGTGGAACAACAGGCGCCGCCAGTTTATCTGGGGACGCAGATCCTGGCTTCGCTATCCCTGGCCCGGGTGGATTCGCCGACCACCCGGAGGCCTTCAAGCACTGGCTCCTCAAGCACTAACTTCCGTAGAATTAGCACCAGCACCTGGGCGCTGCCCCTGGCCGCCGCCATGGTCATCGGTCTGTTTAGCTTCTCACTAATCCTGAATCTCCGGGTCTCGGCTCGGGTTGACCAGCTAACTCGAGAAAACTCCGTCCTGTCAGCCCGCATGGACCAGGCGGAAGACCATGATGCTGAGCTGCTGGACACAATGCATCAGATGCAGTTGGCCAG
The DNA here is from genome assembly GCA_035714945.1 of Dehalococcoidia bacterium. Lineage (GTDB taxonomy): Bacteria > Chloroflexota > Dehalococcoidia > Lucifugimonadales > UBA3495 > Casp-Chloro-G3. Next base: position 3,163 of record DASTLM010000205.1, read on the forward strand.
CTTTATGAGCGTGAACCCCGATACGCAGCCTTTGATCCTGGAACCTCCCAATGGGTCGGGAAGTTCTGAGGGGGTGTTGCTGGTAGCGAATAAGGGGAATCGGGCGGTGCTGATGGTATCCAATATGGAACAACCCCCTCCTTTCCGGTCATACTACGTCTGGCTGGTGAGAAATGGCAACCGCATTCTAGTGGGACAGGTCCCGGTGGACGCTTCGGGGTGGGGATCACTGAGCCTGAGTCCTCCAGAGCCGGTGTTTATGTTCGATTGGGTGAACCTGACGGTAGAAGATCAGGAAGGGACCAACACCAGCCGGGGAGAGATGGTTTTGCGCAGCAAAATTCCGCCCGCCGATTTTCCCCGGTAGCCCGAAAACCCGCCAGGGTGCTTTAGCCGGGTGCTGAAAAAGGGGAGTTCAGAGGGGCGAAGTCCCTTTGGCCGGGGTGAGTCTAAAATTGGAGCTTGACGGCGCCGGGCCGCCGCTACTTCCAAAGACCCCT